>JALGTV010000040.1 GCA_029821215.1 Candidatus Zipacnadia bacterium
AGGTAGCAGCGAACCGTTAGCGGTAAATATGACGATTAGTGACGAGGAAGTTATCCGACGGCTATCCGGACGCCGCCTGTGCCGGGATTGCGCGCAGATATTCAATGTGTACCGGGACAATATTGACGTCAGCGACCCGTGTCCAATCTGTGGGGGCCAGCTATATATACGCACCGACGACCAACCGGAAGCAGTTAAGGAGCGGCTTGAAGTTTATCAGGACGAGACGGCACCAGTTATTGAATACTATCGGCGGCAAGGCCGGCTAATTACAGTAGATGTAGAAGGCGAGCAGCAACAAGTCAGTCAGCACCTGCTATCCGTCATAAAAGCGCCCCAGGTGAGTGAGAAATGACTGGCAGTGGCAAGCTGGCCCAACGGGTGGCGCGACGCTCAGCCGCCGAGATAGAAATACTACAGCAAGCAGGCGAGATTGTGGCTGAGACTCTACAAGTGCTCCAGCAGCATATGCAGCCCGGTATTACCACCAAGGAGCTTGACAATTTAGCCGAGGAAAACATTCGTCGCCGAGGCGCAGTGCCTTCCTGCAAAGGCTACATGGGGTACCCGGCTACTATTTGTGTAGAAATAGATGATGTAGTAGTCCACGGGATTCCTGACCACACACAGCTAAAAGAAGGTCAGATAGTCGGTATTGACTTAGTCGCTTGTTACCAAGGCTATCACGGTGATAGCACGATTACCGTGGCTATCGGAGAAGTGGACAATGAGCGCCAGCGGCTGTTAACGGTGACCCGGGAAGCCTTGGCGGCTGGAATTGAGCAGGCTCGACCGACTACCAAGCTGCGGGAAGTCTGTCGAGCAGTACAGCAGCGCGTAGAAGCGGCGGGATTCAGCGTGGTGCGCAGCTTGGTGGGACATGGTATTGGTCAACAAATGCATGAGCCGCCACAGGTTCCTAACTTTGTGGCCGAAGGGGAGTTTCCCGATTACGAATTGGTTCTACAGCCAGGGATGGTCTTGGCAATCGAGCCGATGGTGAATGCGGGCGAGCCGGCAGTGCGAGTGGATAGTGACGGATGGCGGGTACGGACTGCCGACGGGCGACCCTCGGCTCACTTTGAACACACTGTTGTTATTACTGAAGACCAGCCGTTGATCCTAACTGAACGGAGGGACTCGTTACCGTTAAATTATGCCCCAGAATGAGGGCAAAAAGAATAAAAAGATTCGGGTATTAGGTAGAGTGACTGAGAAGCTGCCTAATACTCGGTTCAAAGTCGTTTTGGAGAACGGACATGAGGTGTTAGCTCATTTGTCCGGAAAAATGCGGGTACGCTATATCCGGATTATGGCCGGTGACAAGGTGGCTGTAGAGCTTTCACCCTATGATCTGAGCAAAGGCCGGATTGTTTGGCTATACAAGTAATAAGAGAGCACTTTGCTTATTATGGTGACAGGGTAAAGCAGGATAGCTGGAGGTTATAATGATGAAGGTTCAAGCTTCAGTAAAAAAGCGTTGTGACAAGTGTAAGATAGTCCGGCGGCGGGGCCGGGTCTATGTAATTTGTGAAAATCCGCGTCACAAGCAGCGGCAAGGATAGCCAAAGGAGGTCCATACAGTGCCCAGAATTCTGGGAGTTGACCTGCCGCCCGACAAACGGGCCGAGATTGGGCTAACGTACATTTACGGCATCGGCCAGGCCTCGGCACAGGAGGTGTTGGCAAAGACTGGGATCAGCCCAGATACCCGGATGCGGGACCTGACCGAGGAAGAGATTGCCCAACTGCGCGAGGTAATTGATCGTGATTACACCATTGAAGGAGATCGGCGGCGGGAATTGCAGGGCAATATACAGCGATTAGTTGAGATCGGTACCTATCGGGGTCAGCGCCATCGGCGGGGACTGCCGGTACGGGGTCAGCGGACCCAAACCAATGCGCGCACCCGCAAGGGCAAAAAGAAGACGGTAGCAGGCCGCCGGCGAGCGCCGACGCCGAAATAAGCAATCTATTGTATGGTACAGTCAGGCTAACCGAGTTGAAAGGTGGGACTAATACTTATGCGTGTTAGCAGAAGGGGCACCGGGGCTAAAAAGAAGCGGCAAGTACCTCAGGGGCGGGCCTACATTAAGTCAACGTTCAATAACACTATCGTGACTATCACCGACCCCAACGGCGATGCACTGTGCTGGGCTAGCGGGGGTACTATCGGTTTTACCGGTACTAAGAAAGGAACTTCCTTCGCCGCCCAACTGGCCGGTGAAGACGTCGCTCGTAAAGCCCGGGAGATGGGGATGACGAAGGTAGATGTGTTTGTCAAAGGACCCGGTTCCGGCCGCGAGACAGCAGTCCGGGCGATGCAAACCGCCGGCCTGAACATAGGAGAAATCAAAGACGTCACGCCTGTCCCCCACAACGGTTGCCGGCTGAAGAAACGGCGGCGTGTGTGAAGACCGGCGACAGGATGTTAATCAGTTAACTATACACCGATATGGAGGATTGGCACCGAGGTGAACTATTTTTATGGCACGTAATGTAGGTCCAGTTTGTCGCATCTGCCGCCGCGCTGGTCAGAAACTATTTCTTAAAGGCCAGCGGTGTTATGGGCCAAAGTGCCCCTTTGAGCGGCGCAGTTTCCCACCCGGTGAGCGGGGGTCAGGCCGGGGTCGGCGACGCCCCAGTGACTATGGTGTCCAACTCCGCGAGAAGCAGAAGTTGCGGAGCATCTACGGGCTGCTGGAAAAGCAATTCCGCCGCTACGTGGAACATGCTGAGCGAATGGCGGGAATTACCGGCGAGAATCTGCTGCAACTCTTGGAGCGCCGTCTGGACAACGTGGTATATCGAGCCAGTTTCGCCAGCAGTCGGGCCCAAGCGCGCCAATTAGTTAATCATAGACATTTTCAGGTTAACGGCCGGCCAGTTGACATTCCCTCATATCTGGTCAAGCCAGGGGACGTAATTGAAGTGCGCGAGAACAGCGCCGAGCTGTCTCCCATTGGCCAGGCAATTCAGGCAGGCGCCGCCGGCGGGGGGTTGAGCTGGTTGCAAGTAGATAATGAGAATCTGAGCGTCCAGATTGTGGGATTACCGGCGCGCAGCGAGATTGACACCGATGTAGACGAACAGTTAGTAACCGAGTTTTATGCTCGCTAAGCCGGACAGAGCGTCGGACCGCGCAACCGGCGGTATGTCATAATATTGTGCATACAAAGGAGTCAGTGGTGATGGCTGACGAAGTACGTCCTGAAATTGTTGTCTTGGAATTAGATTCCACCTACGGGAAGTTATCCATTGAACCCTTAGAGCGGGGTATGGGCCATACGATGGGCAATGCTTTCCGCCGCGTGTTGTTGGCTCATATCGCCGGTATGGGCATTACTGACGTCGCTATAGAGGGAGCAGTGCACGAATTTACCACTCTTCCAGGCATTGTGGAAGACAGTACCGAGATTATTCTCAATATCAAGGAATTAGCCATTAGGTGTACCAACGAGACGGCCCAGCAACAAAAGGAGTCACCTGGGTACACCTTGCGAATCGAGGCTGAGGGCCAGACCGAGGTCACGGGGGCAGACGTGGCTTGTCCGCCGGAGATAGAGATTATTAATCCCCAGTTACATCTTGCCGAGCTGACCGAAAGCGATGCCCGGCTGGACGTCCAAATAACAGTAAAGCGCGGCAAGGGCTACCACCCAGTTGAGGAGCGCCAGGATTCCCCCCGGGATAAGGGCATAATTCCGGTTGATGCGTCCTTCTCTCCTATCAGGCGAGTCAGCTATGCCGTGGAGCCGACGCGACTGGGCCGACGCACTGATCTGGAGAGGTTGACTTTACAGATATGGAGCAATGGGACCTTGATGCCCGATGAAGCCGTGCGCCAGGCTGCTCAAATTCTCCAAGAGCACTTGAGCATATTTGCGGCCGTACCAGAAGCCGAAGCGATGGAGATACCGGCGGAGAAACGGGTATTTGATGCGACCCTGGAGCTGCCGATTGAGGAAGTTGACTTCTCGGTGCGCGTCTACAACTGCCTACGCAAAGAAGGCATAAACACCATAGGCGATCTAATTGCCCGCACCGAAGATGAACTGGTACAGATTCGCAATTTTGGGCATCGGTCATTGGAGGAAGTTACTGAGAAGTTATCCAGCTTGGGCCTCCATCTTCCTGCGGCTAGTGAAGTGGAGAAATAGTGGGCCTAATCCTGGCCAGCCCTGGGCATATCCAAGAGATGAGCCTGGCGGGGCTACAAAGCTAAGGGGAATAGAATGCGTCATCGCAAGAATCACCGAAAATTAAATCGGGCCACTGATCAACGGGTTGCCTTGCTCCGTAGCCTGGTAGCATCCCTGTTTACTCACAACCGCATCAAAACTACCGTTCAGAAGGCCAAGGAGGCCTCCCGGTTAGCGGAAAAACTAATCACCTTAGCCAAACGCGGCGACCTATCCGCCCGCCGTCGGGTATTGCGGTCTATACATGATCAGGATTTAGTCAGCTACCTGTTTGAGGAAATTGCGCCGCGGTATGATGACAGAGACGGTGGATATACACGCATAATCCGGGCTGGCAGGCGGCGAGGGGACGCAGCGCAAATGGCCATCTTAGAGCTTAGTGAATGAGCTATCAACACATAGGCTATGGCCAAGCTAATGCTGGTGGTCCAATACGACGGGACTGACTATGCCGGGTTTCAGTGGCAGCCGGACGTTCCAACGATTCAGGGCGAGCTGCAACGAGCGCTGGAGACTGTATTGCAGGAGCCGACCAAGATAACTGCAGCCAGCCGCACCGATGCCGGCGTGCATGCCCTGGGACAAGTTGTTACCTTTACAACTGAAAAGCCGATTCCGGCGAGCAACTTAGTGCGAGCAGTTAACGAGCACCTACCGGTGGCAGTGAATGTGGTCAGTGCCCAGCCGGTGGCCGACAGTTTTCATTGCCGCTATGATGCGGTCGGCAAACTATACTCGTACCGAATACTTAATCGTCGCCCGGGCTCGCCGTTCATAGAGCGATATGCCTGGCACATATCCGAAGATCTGGATACCGAGGCGATGCGGGCAGGTAGTGTTACTTTGCTGGGGCGACATGATTTTGCCGCGTTCTGCGCGGCTGGTAGCTCAGGAACCAATACAATTCGCACTATACATCGGTTTGACATTGAGCAGGAAGATAGCACCCTACGGATGCTGGTGGCGGGAGATGGCTTTCTGTACAAGATGGTTCGGTTGATGGTCGGGACATTGGTCCAAGTGGGGCGCGGCCGTTTGGTGGCCGACAATGTCAGACAGATATTAGCTGGCGCCGAGGGCTTCGCGGCGGGACCGCCGGCACCCGGTTGCGGGCTGTGTTTGGTGAGAGTAGATTATTAGGGTCACCATAACCTGGCAGTTACAGGAGAATCATATAGGCAAATGGCAGACGTGAAGACTCAATCAGCAAAAAAAGAAGAGATTCAGCGCGAGTGGTGGATAGTTAGCGCTGCTAATCGCCGATTGGGGCGTTTAGCGGCGCAGGTAGCTACCGTGCTGCGGGGCAAACATAAGCCATACTTCACTCCCCACGTAGACTGTGGTGACTTTGTCATCGTCGTGGATGCGGCTAAAGTCACTCTCAGCGGCAATAAGATGCGGGATAAGATCTACTACCGCCACACGGGATATATTGGTGGACTTAAGCAGGAGCGGGCAGAAGACCTACTACAACGTTCGCCAGAGACTATGGTTCGCCGGGCAGTGTGGGGAATGCTGCCCCATAACATTCTGGGCCGACAGATGATAAAGAAACTTAAGGTATATGCCGGCCCGGGCCATCCCCACCAAGCCCAGCAACCCCAACCCTTACAATTGCAGTAGTGCACTGCTGCCAGTTGATGGACGATGCAAAGGAAGTGGTTAAAGTTGGCTGAGAACGGCAGACACTATGGAACTGGCCGGCGCAAGACGTCAGTGGCCCGGGTGTGGCTGGCCCCAGGTAGCGGCCAGATCACCATCAATAACAAGCCGGCCACCGAGTATCTGCATCGGTATAGCTTGGAGCAGATGATTTTGGAGCCCCTGGAGGCCACTGAGACTCTGGGGCAGTACGATGTTATTGCCCACATCAAGGGGGGCGGCATCAGCAGTCAGGCCGGGGCAATCCGCCATGGTATTGCCAAGGCCCTGGTAGCCGCCGACGAGGAGTACCGGACAATTTTGGGACCGCTGGGGATGCTGACCCGTGATCCCCGGGCTAAAGAACGCAAGCACGCCGGTTTCCGCCGGGCACGACGGGGTAAGCAGTTCTCCAAGCGCTAAGACGGGTTGGCTGCGCTCTGCAGCCAACTGAATACGAGCGCAATAGGCATTAGCAGGAGGCAGCCGCCGGGCGAGGCCAGGCGGCTGCAATCGTTGGGGTTAAGGGGTTAATGGGTACGGGGCCGGCCGATCAATAAAAGCAGGTGATAACAGACAATGACGCTGAGCGTGTATCGCCGGGTAGCGTCGGTGACCTTGGCATTGGGACTGGCCGTTGCCGCAGTAGAGTGGGCTACTGCCCAATCTCCAGACCGGCAACAATGGCTGCGCGACTGCGTCGTTGCCTATGGTCGGGAAAACTTTGACCCAGCCAGTGGCCTGATCAAGGATAGTCGCGGCCAGCCCAGTGTGGCCGGCGCCAGCGCAGGGTATGTTGCGGCTGCTTTGGCGGTCTCCCCCACTGATGAACAGGCCGGGAGTGTACTCAGATCAGTGCTGGCCAATCAGGACCAGGACGAGCAGTCTACTACTTGGGGACAGTTTCCTTGGACTACCAAGGAGTCGGGAGCTTATAGCCTGGCAGCTACCTATCGGGTGGTGCCCCTGCTGGCCCATATTTACCAGCAGTGGGGTCAGCAGTTGTCGGAAACCGTCCGGGCGGACCTGATGAGGAGTCTGGAGTTGTGCTACCAGGCCATTAGGCGCCCCCAACCCTTGCCTGAGGGCTTGACGGCTGTTCTGCGCATGGCTTCTCTGGCGACATTGGGGGCGGCCCTGGACAAACCCGCAGCTACCGACCAGAGTCGGACAGAACTGGACAGGTGGCTACAACGATTGACCCAGGCTGGCTGGACACAGGGACATAGTCCCACCACGGATGCCTATCGGATTGCCGCCCTAAAATGGATATGGCAGAGCTTGCCACCCAGCCAGCGGTCCGGGGAGCTGCAAGCAGCTTTGGAGCTTGTCTATCGGGATCTTGCCGCCCGAGTCCAACTCCCTACCGGGGCGCTGGCTGGAGCTGCACTGCATACAAGTGTAGACGATTATCTCCACGGTGGTCGTTATAGCCGCTATCTGATTTACGCTGATCTGCACGGGCCTGAACCTGACGAAGTAGGGCCGTTGGCCATGTTTTTCACTGTGCCCCAGTACCGGCCGGCGGTAGAGCTGGCGCTTGACACGCCAGCTCAGCCGCATCAGCTAATAACCGCAGCCCAGGATGAGACCCCGGTAACCCGCACCGATACCTATGTGCATCCCCAGTTTAGTCTGGGGACGATGAGTGGTCGGCCCTCGGTGAGCAGCATCCCACTGTTAGTGACTTTTAGCGGTGGTGAGAAGCGACCTACGGCATACTTTTTTGCTCAGCCGCAGGCCAGTGGTGTCAGCAGTGTGCAGCACGAGAATATCGCGCTAATAACAGTGGACTTCGACGGCATTGGCACCGGCCAACGACGGACTGCAATGCTGCACGGCGTACTTGGCCCCCGCGAACAGATTGATGAGGTTTATGTAAGCGGACGACCCTGGAACGGTCAACCCGTAGCCGTTGCCGAGCAGGGCAAGGTGGCTCTGCGCCGGCTGGGATGTAATATAGGCATCACCTTACTGCGGGCGGGGCCGGCTGAAGTGAAACAGGTGATCTCGGGGCCCCAGCCCGGGGTACTGCGCTGGTCAGATGAGGGGCCGGATGCCGAACTGGAGCTGTTGGTTTACGCACGCAAGCGCAGCTACCCCTTAGCGGTGGCTCAAAACAATCTTCGGGCCGGAGTAGCGGTGGAAATTGAGCCTGCTGCTGGCGAGGAGAGCCTATCGGAGTTTGCCCGGCATCTGGCCACAGCACGAGCGCGTCAGACCGTCGAGCGCACCAAGACGCTAATTCCCGAACCCGAGGATCCCTACGATGCCTTTCTGCATGAGCATGACCCCAAACCTAAGTCAGAGCTGCGGTATGAGTACCAATTGCTCCATACCATCCAGTATCGCAGCGCGCAGACAACGTTATATTTGCAGGAAGACATGCTGCGGGAAGTGGTAACCAGTCGCCAGATTGATGGCGAGGAGGTATCCGTACTGGGCTCGTGGGCCTTGGATTCGCTGGTGATTCCGTGGGGAGGGAACCTATCTGATTGCTTGACAAGGCAGCGGTAGTTATGTATACTTTTTTGGGGTAGGTGATACGCGGCTAACCGCCGCGTTAGTGTTATATGAAGTACAATATATTAGGCAAAATAGACCATGCGCCGGGGCGGGTAGAGTGTGTAATAGACGCGCCAGCTCCGACCGGGACCGGCTACCAATTTGAAGGACGTCTGGCAGGCACAATAGTCCTGGTCAATACTGGCAAGCGGATTGCGGCCTACGGCTGGTTGCAGGCGACAGTGGTGCTCAATTGCAGCCGGTGCTTGCGCCTCCACAATGTGCCCTTGGATATAGTGGTTGATGAGATTTGCTCATTGGAGCAAATAGACCAGGTGGAGGTGGGGCAAGATAGCGAAAACGGTATATGCCCCATACCATTGGTTGACCACGAAGTTGTCAACCTACGTGAGTTAGTGCGGGAGTTGTTAATCCTGAATATACCCCCGCGGTCGCTGTGCCGGCCCGATTGCCGCGGTCTATGTCCTCACTGTGGGCAAGATCTAAATGAGGGGCAGTGTAAGTGCGAGGAGCAGCAAGTTGACCCGCGACTGGCACCATTGCAGAAGCTGCGGCAGCAGTAGCACTGAAAATATTAAGCTAATGGTCACCAACACGCTGACGTTGCTGGTTTGACGGAATTGTAAGGAGTTAGCAGACAATGGCAGTTCCCAAAAGACGAGTTTCCCAAACCCGGCGTAACAAGCGCCGTACCCACCACAAGCTGTCAGTTCCACCACTGGTTGAGTGTCCCCACTGTCATGCAATGACTTTGGCTCATAATGCCTGTCACAAGTGTGGATACTACCAGGGCGAGAAGGTAGATCACACCGTCACCGAAGAAGAGAAACGCCCTGGTGGCCGGTAACAAGTCCAGGGCAGTTGTTGGTTTGAGGATAGTCAATGATTATTGCTATTGACGCCCTCAACTGGCAGTTGACATACTGTTAGTGGGCCGCCGTGACCAGATTACTCCCTACCTGCCGGCCAGGGAAGCTGACCTACCCGGATTAGAGATAGTCGATGCCCCGGAAGTAGTGGAAATGGAGGATGACATAACCCGCGTTGTCCGTGGCCGATCAGACTCGTCAGTGGCGGTGGCGG
>JALGTV010000041.1 GCA_029821215.1 Candidatus Zipacnadia bacterium
CTACTGCGCCACCCTGGGCGAGTTGCGCTACGGTGCGGGACGGGATGTCAATAACCTGCTCATGCTGACCTTGGGCACCGGTATCGGGGGTGGCATTGCTCTGGACAATCAGGTGTGCCGCGGACCCCGGAACATGATGGGGGAGATCGGGCACATGATTATTGTGCCTGACGGCCCCCGGTGTGGCTGTGGGAATATCGGCTGCTTTGAAGCCGTAGCCGGCAAGCAGGCCATAATTGACCTCGCCCGTCGCCAACTCCAGTATGCTCGCCAGAGTCTGATAAACCAGCTCTGTGGCGGCGACCCCGAGAAGATAACCCCTCAGGTGGTGGCGGAAGCCGCCCGCCAAGGTGATGAGGTGGCGGTTGAGGTAATGAACAAGATTGGCTATTACATTGGCCTGGCTCTGTGCAATGGCATTATTATGTGTGATCCGGATCTGATCATTCTGGGCGGGGGAATCGCAGCGGCTGGCGAGGTGCTGTTCGCACCAGTAAGGCGCACGGTCCACTACCGCAGTCCCTACTCGGGATTTGATGTCAACAACATCGTTCCCGCTCAATTAGGCAACCAGGCCGGCATCTACGGAGCGGCTGCTTTGGTATCGGAGGGGCTGGGTATTGCAGTTATCCCATCATATAACCTACAATATGGAGCAGTTAACCAGCCCGAGCCACCCTCTCGGGCTATAGGTGTAGGTCAAGCATATCACCCGCCACCCCAGTGTTATGACAGTGGACTTCCGCACGCAACTGCAAAACAAGATAGCTGAGGCCGAGGGGTTTGCCCAACTGAAGGCAGCGTTGGGCTCCCCTAGTCAGCCCCTGTGCCTGGAAGGTATCAGCGGGGCGGGAAAGGCCGGCTTGCTGGCGGCTTGGCTTGGTCCATCCCAGGCCACTGCCCTTATAATCACCTATAACCAGGAACGGGCCCAGCAACTGACCGATGACCTCACCGCGCTGTTAGGCAGTGAGCACGGCCAGCAGGTATTGCTGTATCCGTCAGTGGCCTCAGCGCTATATGACGGCGTGGCACCCCCGCCGGAGGAAACTGCCCAGCGGCTGGTTGTCCTGGAGCGACTGTGTGCCCAGCGACCCACGGTGGTGGTAGCCCCCATTTCGGCGGTAATGCACCTCACTATCCCCCAGACAATCCTGAAACAGGCCTGCCGTGAAGTAGCTACCGGTCAGCAGATTGATCGTGACGATTTGGTCATGTCCCTCGTTGATCTGGGCTACGAGAGAGTTGATTTGGTTGATGATGTCGGCCAGTTTTCGGTGCGCGGGGATATCGTGGATGTCTCTCCTCCCACCACCAAATGGCCGGTACGAGTAGAGTTTTTTGGCAATGAAGTGGAAAGGCTGCGCTTTTTCGACCCCATCACTCAACGGTCTAATGAATCCCTCCAACAAGTCGGTATCGGCCCGGCCGGTGAGATACTGCTTACCCGAGAAGCTGTCCGCCGCGCTTTACCCACCATAAAGAGCAACTTTGAGCGGGAAATAACTCAACTGCGTCAGCAGGATAAGGCTCGGGAGGCCACGCAGCTTAGCGAACGTCGTGATGAGGACCTGCGCCTTTTGGAACAACTGCGCCCTGCCCCTTCTTTGATTCATTACCTGCCTTACTTGTACGATGAACCCGACTGCCTGTGCGATTATCTGCCCGCCGATGCCTATCTGATTGTGGATGAGCCGGTGCGGCTTAAGGCCCATGCCGAGCAGTTTGAAAATGACGTCGCTGCCGCCTACCGCAGTGCCGTTAAGCTGGGCAGCCACCTACGCTTGCCCACTACCGCCTGCATCAGTTTTGCCCAGTTGGTGGCCAGCTACTTCATCCACAACCGCCTGAACCATCCCGTGGTCTACCTTACTATGCTGCGCCGGGAGGTGCCCTGGGCCGGGTCAGCCCGCGTACTGGTATTTAACACTCCACCCGCTGACAGTTTTGGGGGTAAGCTTGACCTGCTGGTGGAGGGGCTGGAGGCCTTCCAGCAGGAGGGCAAGTACCTACTAATAGTTAGCTCCGACGTGGAGAAGACCGCCCAGGTACTCCAGTCGCGCGGCCTGTCGGACGTCTGTGCCGATCCAGATACTTTGTCCCTGCAGCCGGGCAAACTTAATATCGTAGATTGGGCCATATCCAGCGGATTCACTATCCCCTCGGTGGATCTGATCGTACTGACTGGCCAAGAAATCTACGGCTGGCGCAAGTTGCGCCGGCCCGAGGAGCCGGTATACAAACGCGGGTTTTCCCTCACTTCCCTGCGTGAGTTGCATGAGGGTGACCTGGTAGTCCATATCAACCATGGCATCGCCGTCTATCGCGGACTGAGCAAACAACAGTTCAACGGGATGCAGCGGGACTACCTGGTCCTGGAGTATGCTGACCAGGACCGTCTTTATGTGCCGGTTACCCAACTGGACCGGGTGCAGAAGTACATCGGGGCGGAGGGCAGCCATCCGCCCATAACCGCTCTGCGCAGTGGCCGGTGGCAGCGGGCCAAGCAGCGCGCCCGGGCTTCTACGGTGCTGCTAGCCCGGGAATTGATGGAATTGTATGTCGCCCGGGAGCAGGCCCAGGGTTATACCTTCGGTGCCGACGGGCCGTGGCTGGCTGAGCTGGAGAACTCGTTTCGCTACGAAGAAACTCCCGGCCAGTGGCAGGCTGTCTGTGATGTAAAAAGAGACATGGAAAAGCCAGTGCCTACGGATCGGCTTATCTGCGGTGACGTCGGGTACGGTAAGACCGAAGTGGCCATCCGGGCCGCCTTCAAAGCGGTGCTGGACGGCAAACAGGCAGCAGTGATGGTGCCCACTACTGTCCTTGCCCACCAGCATTACAATACTTTCCGCGAGCGGCTGTCGCGCTATCCGCTGCAAGTGGCCATGCTCAGTCGTTTTCGCAGTCGCCAACAGCAGCAGCAAATAATCCGCGGGCTGAAGGACGGGACGGTGGACATTGTCATCGGCACTCACCGCTTGCTTGGCTCTGATATTGACTTCCAGGATTTGGGCCTGGTAGTCATTGATGAAGAGCACCGCTTCGGGGTGCGCCAGAAAGAACACCTTAAGAAATTGCGCCAGACGGTAGACGTGATAACATTGACCGCTACCCCTATCCCCCGCACCCTCAATATGGCGCTTTCCGGCATTCGCGACGTCTCGCTGATAGATGATCCGCCCCCGGGGCGGGTGCCCATCCGTACCTTCGTAAGAGAACGCGATGACCAGCTTATCCGCCAGGCCATCCTGCGCGAAATCCAGCGCGGCGGTCAGGTATATTTTGTGCACAACCGGGTCCAGTCAATCACCCATGTCGCGGCCGAATTGCAGCGATTAGTTCCCGAGGCTAACTTTGCCACTGGCCACGGCCAGTTGCCCGAAGACCAGCTCCAGCAGGTAATGCTGGCCTTCTACGCTGGAGAGTTTGATGTGCTGGTCTGCACTACTATCATTGAAAGCGGCTTGGACGTGCCCAACGTAAATACTATAATAATAGACAATGCTGACAAGTTAGGGCTAGCCCAACTGTATCAACTGCGGGGTCGGGTGGGGCGCTCCAGCCGCCAGGCCTACGCCTATCTGCTCTACAAGTACCCAGAGCGGATGACCGAGGAAGCCGAGCAGCGCCTTAAGGCCATTGAGGAGTTTAGCCAATTGGGTAGCGGTTTCAAACTGGCGCTGCGGGATTTGGAAATCAGAGGAGCCGGTGATATACTGGGGCGGGAGCAGAGTGGGCACATGTCGGCAGTGGGCCTGGATCTGTACTGTCGCATGCTCGCTGACGCAATCAAGACGCTACGCGGCGAGAAAGTTGCTCCTTGGGAGGATCAACCGACTATTGATCTGCCGGTGGAAGCGGTCATTCCCGCCAGCTATGTACCCAGCGAGAACCAGCGCATTGCTCTGTATCGCCAGTTAGCCGCTGTCCAGACCCCAGAGGAAATCGATGACTTAGTGGCGGAGATGGAAGATCGCTACGGGCAACTGGCCCCGTCGGTACAGAATCTGGTGGAGATGGCGCGCCTCAAGCTTCAATGCTTAAAGGCGGATATATCTGATATTAGCACCGAAGGCGGGCGGGTTGTTATTCGGCTGAGTGCTGAAGCGCGCCTGGCTGCCCGCGAAGTGCAAGTGTTGCGCGGTCTATACCAGCCCACACGCGATCAGGCCCGCCGCGGGGTCCGGTCAAAGGTGCCCCAGGTGACCTTCAGCCCGCAGCAGATCTCATTTTCCTACCGGGGCCGAGGGGGCGAGTTCGCTCTGACTATTACTCAGGAACTCATCAGCCGCCTGACCGACAGAGCCCACCATCGCATCTCACCGGCGGCGGCCGTCTACGTTTAGCTCCCATCACAGCATAGATGCTGATGTTGCAGAAAACAGTTGCCGTTAGACTATGAATACATGAATAGAAGTGAGCCCAATGTCTGATGACCACAACAAGCCGCCCGCGGCGGTAGGAGTTTGCTTCCGGCGTAGCGGAAAAGTCTACTACTTTGAGTCCGCCGGTGTGGTGCTGGAGCCGGGCGAATTTGTGGTAGTTGAAACCCAAAAGGGCCTGGACCTGGGGCAGGTAGTCCATATCAAACAACAGTTGGCCGACGGGGACAGTCCCCCCACCCAGTCACTAATCCGTAAGGCCCAGCGTGATGACATGCGCCGTGAGCGTCACCTCCGGGAAAAAGAGGCACGTGCTTTGGAAACATGCGCTGAGAAGATCGCTGCCCATGACTTGGATATGAAGCTTGCAGAGGCTGACTATACCCTGGATGGCAAACACCTTACTCTTTTCTTCACCGCCGAGCACCGGGTAGACTTCCGCGAGCTGGTCCACGACCTGACTGGCACTTTTCACTGCCGTATTGAACTGCGCCAGATCGGTGTGCGGGATGAGGCCAAGCTTATCGGGGGGCTGGGCCGCTGCGGGCGGCCCCTGTGTTGCACCACCTTCCTGCGCGATTTCGAATCGGTCGGCATCCAGCTGGCCAAGGACCAGCAGCTATCGCTGAGTACGGAGAACATCACTGGCGTCTGCGACCGATTGATGTGTTGCTTGCGCTTTGAACATGATTACTATGTTCAAGCCGCTAAGCAATTGCCGGCGCCGGGTACAGTAGTGAGGACCCGGCGGGGGCGGGGTAAGGTGGTGGGCCGCCACCTGCTCAAAAAGACAGTAGTGGTTAAGTTGGAAGACGACAAAGAATTAGAGATACCGGTCAGCGAAGTGACCCCTTAGCACGGAGGAGGCCTCGGGCCATCTGAAGAATAATTAAACCCTAATGCGTCTATCCCATTGCTGGTGACAGCAAGTGAACAACAATTGGAGATGCTACCTGAGTTCAAGGCCCGAGGTGTGAGCAGATCCGTGGGCAGGATGAAATCAAATGAACCGCAATAATCAGCCGACCACCAACTTCTATATCACCACTCCCATATACTACGTCAATGACCTACCCCATATCGGTCATTCCTATTGCACCATCGCCGCCGACTGTTTGGCTCGTTACTACCGCCTGTGCGGCCATCAGGTACTGTTCGCCACCGGCACCGATGAGCACGGCCAGAAAATCATGCGCTCTGCCACCCAGCGCGGCAAAGCCCCGCAAGAATTTGTAGACGAAATGGTCCAAGCGTGGAAACAAATGTGGGAGCGGCTACACATCAAGTATGACCGTTTCATCCGCACTACCGAGCCTGAACACATTAGCGCCGTCCAAGACATTTTCCAGCGACTGGTGGACGGCGGTGACATTTACCCTGGGGAGTACCAGGGCTGGTATTGCGTGCCCTGTGAGACCTATCTGCCCGAGGCCGACCTGCAGGATGGCCGCTGCCCGCAGTGTGGCCGCCCGGTGGAGCCGATGTCCGAACCGGCTTATTTCTTTCGTACCTCCAAGTATGCCGACCGCCTCCTGCACTATATTGAAGAACATCCCCAGTTCATAATGCCTGCCACCCGGCGTAATGAGGTATTAGCCTTCATAGAAGGTGGCATGCACGATGTTTGCGTCAGCCGCCAGCGCACTGAATGGGACATACCTGTCCCCACCGATAACGCCCAGTCAATATATGTATGGCTGGACGCGCTGGTTAACTATCTGACCGTGGCCGGCTACGGGGACAAACAACAACACCAGGCTTTCGCCCAGTGGTGGCCGCCCCACGTGCAATTGATTGGTAAAGACATTCTCACCCGCTTTCACGCTACCCTGTGGCCGGCAGTGTTGATGGCTCTGGAGTTGCCTCTACCCCGGACCATATTCGCCCACGGCTGGTGGGTTACCAATGAAGGAGACAAAATCAGCAAATCCAAGGGTAATGTGCTGGACCCCTACCAAATAGTTCGTGGCCTGGTGGACCTTTCCGATGCCACCACAACCGTAGCTGTTGACAGCCTCCGCTATTTTCTGCTGCGGGAGGTGCCCTTTGGTCTGGATGGGTCTTTTTCGTGGAACGCGCTACTATCCCGCTTCAACGCTGATCTGGCCAATGACTTGGGTAATCTGCTCAATCGCAGCCTGCCCCTAATCGAGCGCTACCTGGGCAGCCAGATCCCCCAGCCTGGCCCGGGGGCCGGCGAACTGGCCGACCAGATCGACCAGACCCGCTCAGCAGTGGAGCAGGCCCTAACTGATATTGATTTCCGCCAGGCACTGACGGCCATCTGGCAGCTTGTCGCCGCTGCCAACAAATTCCTGGACGAGCGTGAGCCCTGGAATCTGTACAATCAATCCAAGACCGTCGAGTTGGAGGCGGTCTTGTATGATGTAGCCGACTGTCTGCGAGTGATCGCCATCATGATTACTCCATTTATGCCGGCGATTGCTGAGGAGATTTGGGAGCAACTGGGGTTGGGAGCCGCTGGAGCTACGCCGACTTGGGCAGCCTGTAGAGCCCAACAACTGCCTCCTGGCATATACATTCAGCGTGGCGAACCAATCTTTCCGCGGGTGGATATTAAGCGCGCTCTGAGCCGTCTGGAAGGTCGGGCTGCATCCGAAGCCGAAAAGGAGACCAAAGCGCCGCCATCTACCACCATAACCATCCAGCAATTTAGCAAGTTAGAACTTAAAGTGGGCGTCATAGTGGAGGCCCACCGGGTGCCTGGTACCGACAAGTTGCTACGGCTATTGGTGGACATCGGTGAAGACCAGCCTCGCCAGGTCGTAGCTGGCTTGGCCGAACAGTTCAACCCCCGGGAGCTGTTAGACCAGCAAGTGGTGGTAGTAGCCAACCTGGAGCCAGCTACCATTCAAGGGGTTGAGTCCCAGGGTATGATTCTGGCCGTCGGCGATAAGGAACCTATTGCCTTGATCACTACTGACCGGCAGTGTCCGCCGGGCAGTATCGTCCGGTAGACCCAATTGATATTGCATGTTGACTGGCACCGAGCCGATATAGTGATAGCCATGACCAGGCCGGGCACTTCGGAGTGGCCCAGCCGGGGCCAATTGTGCTCGATGGTGTCTACCGGCGTATACAAGTAACAACGAAGGGAGTACGACGTTGTGAAAAATCCTAAACCAGCCGCAATCATTGCTTCTCTTATTGGACTGGCTCTGGCCCTTAGTGGTATCACCATTGTGGTCCGTCTGACCGGCACCAATGGCATCGCTGTCCATTTCTACTACCTTCCCATCATCTATGCCGCCGTGGTCTTCGGCGATTATGGAGCCATCCTGGTCGCTATGATAGCAGCGCTGGCTTGCAGTTCGATGCCCGCTGTTGTCAGGATAGACGAACCAGAACTGCAGCCGCTGCGCGATGCCCTGCTGCGTGCGGGTATGTTTTTTGTCATCGCCATTGCCGCCTCCCGGGCTGCCTATGAACTAAGGCGGCGCGCCACCGAGGCTCATACCCTCTATGATGTAGCCCGCAGCGTAACCTCTACCCTTCGCCTCCGCCAGGTCTTGGACTTAATCACCCAACATGCAGCCGCCGTTATGAACGCTAAGGCCAGCAGTATTCGGCTGCTCAATGAGCAAACCAACGAGCTGGAGTTGGTGGCCGCCACCGGACTAAGTGAGCAATACTGGGAGAAGGGGCCGGTATCGGTATCCACCAGTACCCTGGACCAGCAGGTTATGAATGGGAAGTCAGAGCAGATATATGATGTTCGCTCTGATTCCCGTTTTCAGTATCCGGAGGCCGCCCGCCAGGCAGGGCTAACCTCGGTGCTGACTGTGCCGTTGAAAACCAAAGAGAAAGTCCTGGGGGTAGTGCGAGTCTACTCCCGCGTCAAACACCGATTCTCCCGACGCGAAGTCGCCCTGCTGACTGCCTTTGCTCACCAGGCCTCGGTAGCTATTGAGAACGCGCGGCTCTACGAGGATATCCGCCGCAACTACTACCAGACCGTCCGCGCCCTCACCCGCGCCATTGAGGCCAAAGATAGCGCTACCTACACCCACTCCGAACGAGTCACCCAACTGGCCGACGAACTGGCCCAGGAAGTGGGAATGACCGAAGACCAGCGTGAATTACTGCGCTTTGGCTCTATTCTGCACGATGTGGGTAAAATTGGCCTGGAGGCCCAGTACGAAGCCACCCCCGAGTTTGACTCTGAGGAGGGGCAGGCCTTCTACCGTATGCACCCGCTAATTGGCCGCACTATCCTGGCACCGATAACTTTTCTGGAGCCGATTTTGTCGGTGGTGCTGTGCCACCATGAACACTGGGATGGCAACGGCTTCCCTGAGGGTCTATCTGGTGATGATATTCCCTATCAGGCCCGGTTGGTATCTATCTGTGATGCCTACGACCGGCTGAGAAATCCTCGCACACCTGACCAGTCTCCTCTCTCGCCCAAGGAAGCCGTGGAGCAAATAGTGGACGAGGCAGGTAGCACGTTTGATCCCACCCTGGTGGCCGCTTTCCGGCGCGTGATGAAAGCTAACCACTACGGCCCCCGTGGCGATGCTGATTCCGAGCACCAAGAGCCCCTGCCCGAACCGATAATCGAGGACGATTAGCTCCGGCCAACGCCACCCGGCGGACTTAGCTCTTCTATGCTATCATATTAGCCTGGCCCCGGTGGATGTCACTGAGTCCGCCTACACCCGCCTGTGCGCCGAGCAACTGGCCGTCGGCGCGAACCTGGCTGAGCTGTGTGCGGCGGCAACCGACGCCCAACTTGCTTACGATGATTTCCGTGTCCAGGTCTATCGTCCCGCTCCTAAGGTTGCGGCCAGTAGCACCGAAATCGTCAGGTCCATCGCCGATTGCATCCGCGGACATCCTAACCTGGATAATCCCCGCACCGAGCTGGCGGTGGTACTAACTGCTGGGTGCTGGCGTTTAGGGCGGGTTATATCGCGCAGCAATCAACGTTGGCACCGTCAGGCCCACCGCCCTCACCACTATTCCCACGCCCTCCCTGCCCAAATAGCCCGCGCGTTGGTCAATATGGTTGCGGCCCCCGGTGACGTGTTGTTGGACCCTTGCTGTGGCGTGGGCACGGTCGTCGCCGAGGCGCTGGATATGGGCATCTGGGCGGTGGGGGTGGAGGCCAATCCAAAGCTGGCGACGCGGACGGTTGAGAACTTGCAGGCCCTGCACCTGCCGCCCAACATTGTGGTCGGCGATGCCCGCACCATTGCCGGTAACTTTACCACCGCCGTCATAGATTTTCCTTACGGACGCTCCTCTCAGGTGACACCCCAGTTATATACTGACATACTGCTGAATCTCCGCCCTCAGGTCAGTCGCATGGCCGTAGTGATGGCCCAACCGGCCCAGGACCTGTTGCTGAGCCTTGGCTTTCGTCTGCTCCACCAGGTCCAGGTCACCAGGGGAAAGTTGACTCGGCATATTTATGTGGTGGTGTGCCCGCCGCAGTGTCGCTAAACTGCTCCGCCCCGAAGGCGGAGGAGTTGGGGGGATAATGGCGAATTAGTTATTAAGCAACAGGAAATCCTCCATAGTTCGGCGAGGGCCAGCTCTAATAAAAATGGCAGTTAAGCTTGCTCTTCACTCCTTCCATTAGGAGGCCAACAATGAGTCGCTCGCCACTTGTGATCACGGTATGTGCATTGGTCAGCCTACTGATAGCTGCAACTCCCCCAGTAGCGGCGGCTAATCTGGTAGCTAACGGTGATTTCGAGCGTCCCGATGAGCAGGGCGGGGCAGCCTACTGGTTCACTCGGGGTGAAACCAATACCGCTGAGGCCAAACTGGTCGCCGGCGGCTATCAGAGCCCCCACTGCCTGATGCTTGAAGGCCACGCCGAGGCCATCCTGTTCGGCGTTTACTCCCTGCCGGTAGATATTGAGGCCCGGGCGGGGGAGCGCATGCTGGCTACGTGCTACTACCGCACCTATGGCCAGCCGCAGGCCCGTATTTCGCTGATCGCGTTCGCTCAGGACTTTCAGCCGCTACAGTGGCAGACTCCTCCTGTGCAGATTGAAGCCCAGCCCATTCCGCCCTCCAATAACTGGAGTCTACTGTCCTGGCACTTTGAGCCGGTAGCCGGTGCCCGGCAGGTAATTGTGGTAGTGCGGATTAGAGGCACAGGCCGCCTGTACCTGGACAAGTTAGCCTTACGTCCCTATCCCGACGACCTCTCAGTGCAAATCCAAGCCGCAGGAATCCTGTATGAACTGCCCCACAAGCGCCGGGCCGACCTCCAGATCACCAATCGCAGTGACCACGAGCGCCAAATCCAGGTGGAGGCTATTGCCACTGATGAGCGGGGCCGCGGGACCCGAGCCCATCGCCAGGCCACCATTGCCGCCCAGGGCCAGGGCCTACTTTCCCTACCCTATCGCTTTGCCCTGGACCGGCCTCATACCCTCCAAATCATCCTCACGGACCGAGACAGCGGCGAGATATATGAGCACCAGCAGGTTGATGTCCCCGGGCTGATCAAAGCCCACTTCCGCCGCCCTGCCTTTCGTGGCACTCTACTGAGTAGTATCCCCACGGCTCAGGTGGAGATTGTGGGGCGCATAAATGCCATCCAATCGCTTGCCCGCCGCACCAAACTATCGGCACAAATTGCCGACTTTGGCCTGACGGCCACCGAGGATAATGGCGCTATTGACCGGCCTGCGGCGGACAGTTTCGTCATTCAGTTTTCCACCGCGAATATGATCTCCGGTGATTACGTGGTTAGCCTCCGTGCCAAGGTAGAGGGTAGTCGGCTGGAACACGAACTAAAGCTGCCCCTGCGGGTGCTACCAGCCACCAGCAGTGAAGTAGGATACGATACTGACAACCAACTGTGGGTCGGAGGCCAGCCCGTATTGCCCCGGGGGCTTTATAATGTGATGGATCCCGAGGACCTGGAGCGGATCGCTGTCCCCGGTTTCAACTTCGCCTTGGCCCCGGCGCAGCGCGCCAGCTATGCTCTCGCCGAGAAGGCCAATGAGTTGGGGTTAGGCCTGGTGATCTCCACTCCGGTACTCAGTAGTAACGAGGACAACATCCTCGGCCCCGACCGATGGGACAACTTACAGGAGAAATTCGGCACCGACCCGTCCCTTCTGGGCTGGTACATGTTGTCCCGGCCCGACCAAAAGGCCGTGGCCCCCGAGATGATGGCCGGCCTGTACGACCGGCTTCGCCAGGACAGTCCCCGCCATCCGGTTTTGCTGGCCCTTAGCTCTCCTTCGCTGCTCAAATTCTACACCGATTCCGCTGACATCATTGTCGCCTGGTCGCTGCCCGTACCTGACTGTCCGCTAACTGCGGTAGCCCAAGTGATACAGGCTGCCCAGCAAGCGGTCGGGGGGCGCAAGCCCGTCTGGGCTGCCATTCAAGCTACCGGCCCCGGCTGGTACCAGGACGCTGACCGGGATACCACCGGGGCGGGACGCGCACCGAGCCCTGCCGAGCTGCGGGCCATGACATATCTGGCCCTCATCCACGGTGCCAAGGGGCTCATCTACTATGCCTACGAGCTACCCAGTTATCCGGGCACCCAGGAGTTCCATCTGCCCGCCGATGCTCCCCAGCTTTGGGAGGCTTTTGGCCCGTTGAATCACCAGCTACAGTGGCTGGCGCCAGTGATCCTGCGGGGAGAGCGTCACCTGCTGCCTCCGGCTGCCGACGGGGCCTTGCACTTAGGTAGCTGGGAGTATAACGGGGGACTATACGTGGCAGCAGTTAATACTTCGGACCGTACGCTGCTGAGTCATTTTGAGCTTCCGTCAGCCGCCGACAAACCGCTGCAGGTGCTGTTTGAGAACCGCCAACTGCCCTCCAGCCCTGACGGGACATTTCAGGACAGCTTTGCCCCTCACGAAGTTCACATCTATGCTGTCCAGTGAGGGTCGTCTGCTACTGGGGCTCCAGCGCCTCGACAGTTCTTCGGGGATGGCCGTCCAGCCATTGCTCTATTAGCTTGTCGTCGCCCAGGCTGACTACAAGCTGGCGTATAGCTGCCGGAGCGGGGCAAACCTGATAGACCTGGCCCAGCGCCGTCAGGACAGTAGATAGCGACACGTGGTCCTGGAGATATAGCTCCATTATCCCATCCATAGCTGCCCTTATGCCCGGATCCCTGGTCAGTATCTGGCAGTACTCCCACAGCGCCTGCTGGTAATGCTTCGTCTGGGTCAGCACCCTCGCATTGAGCAATGCACTCTGGGGCCGATTTGCTACCCTGGGTTGTCCTACCACTTCTTGCTGTGCCTCCTCAGAGCGCCCCAATTCCACTAACAGCGTGGCTCTGAGGGCCGTCACATCAGGGTCAGAGGACTGGGGGCTCATATCCAGTCGGGTCAGGGCTTCATCAATCCGGCCCTGACGCCACAGAGCATAGGCTAAGCCAGCTACGATAGCTGCATCGTCGGGCTGGAGGTGGACTTGGGTGGCTAACCTCGCCTCAGCCTGGGGCAACCGGCCCAAGTACTCAGCCAAGTCCACCTTGGCCAGCTCGTAGGCTACGCTCCCGGGCCGAGCGCCCAGCAACTGCTCCAGGAGTGCCCGTTGTTCACTGGGCACCTCCTGTTGACCGCCCAGCAGCTCGGCCACCCAGGCTATTGCCTGGTCATCCTGGGCCGTCCAGGCCAGGTGCCTGGTCGCTGCCCGGAGCGCATCCGCCGGGCTGCGGTCAAGCAGCCGCTGGGTAGCCTCTACCAACGCTCCCGCATAGTGGGGAGACAGCGCCGCGCGAGAATAGTACTTAATCGCCGCTTTATTCTGACCGGTATCCAACAGCCGACGACCCGCTACCAATGCTGGCGCCGCTACCCCAGGATAGGCATCAGACACTGCTGCCATCTCGCGGGCGGCCCGCTTCCCATCTTCCTGACGCCGATAGCCCTCGGCTAAATACTCCGCAGCGACCTGTACGGCGCGCTCCCCTCTTTGCGTCTGAGTATGGATAACATCAGCCAGCACGGTAGTCAGAAAGTCGGTGGCTGCAGGCAGTTCTTCGCTCGCCTCAGCACAGTTCAGCAAATCTTTGTATATTTGCTCGGCTTCCGGACGGGAGGCAATAGCGCGTTTCAGGAGTGGTACCGCTGCTTCTTCCTTGCCCTCCTGCATATATAGTCGCGCCTGCAGATAATTGGCCTGACCATGCCCCGGTTCAGCTTGTAGTACCTCCGCCAGTAGTGCCTCGGCTTGCTCCTGCTGACCGGCCTCTATCAGCAGTCCGGCCAGCATTGCCTTCAACTCGGGATTATCAGGATGCTCCTGAAGCATCTGGCTCACGTCCTGCTTGGCAGCGGCTACATCTCCTTGCTGAGCCATTAGCTGTGCCCGCCGACCATCCGCACCGGCTTCCGGAAGCTGTTGCCCCTGTTGGCGCAGTTGCAGTTCAAAGTCTCGGTTTCCAGTCAACTGTGCCAGCGCCATCAGTTTGCTCATCGCCACGGCTGCGGTGTCAGACTCCTGGGCAAGACTCGCATATTGCTGCATCGCCTCACCCAGTTCACCCAGCCCCAATAACTGGTCGGCCAGCGCCAGGCGCTGCTCCCTGCTTTCCGGCATCATTGCCACGATCTGCCGCTGGTACCCCGTCGCCTGCTTCAGCTTACCCAGCCGCTGGCTGGCCGAGACTGCTCCGAGCAAGGCCGGTAGATAATCGCGATTCGCCGCCAGGGCCTGCTGATAAGCACCAAGGGCCTGCTCGTATTCCGCCTGCAGCCCGTAGGCATCACCTAACATGACCAGTAGCGGTGGGCTACTTTGACCCTGGTGTATGGCTTCTTGTATCACCTGGACCGCCTTGGCCATCCGCCCCATTTTGATGTAACACTGCCCTATCGCCTCAACAATTTCCGGTGCTCTCGGACGGTGGACCTTGGCTTTCTGAAGCTGGTTCAGTGCCTGCTCATAGCGGGCAGCGTGGAAGTATTCAGCCGCCAGAGCTAATCGCCCCTCTACTGCCTCCGGCGGCGGCAGCACCGATAGCAGGGACTCCTGAGCCTCCCGCTTTTCCTGCTGAAGGCCCAGCCCTTCATAAACCTTAACCTGGGCCATCAATAGGTCCGGGTCCTGTGGGTACTTCTCCAGCAACTTATCAACCAGCGGTTGGGCCGAGAGAAACCGGCCACTGTTGACGTACACGTCAACCAGTGCCAGTTGGGCCGGCACCCAATCCGGGCGCAACTCCAGGGCCTGCAGCAAACTGGTCTCCGCATCCACTACCTTCTCAGCCGCCGCCAGCGCCTGGCCCAAGTAAAGATGCGCCTCTGGCTGATCCGGCTGCAGCTTAACTGCCTTTTTCAGCCAAACAATCGCCTGCTGCGGCTGGCCTTGGCGCAGGTAGCAGCGGCCCAGTTGCATATTAGCCACCGGATCATCAGCACTAACTTCCAACAGCTCCCTGAATACTTGGGCCGCCCGTGAGTATTCATCCTGAGCCACATAGGCCAGTCCCAGCCCGCGGCGTGCCTGCAAGTCAGAGGGAGACAGTTTCAGCGCTTCCTGGAAGTAATGGGCCGCTGGCGAGGGTTGGCCGGCCTGGTACAGAACCAGACCCAGATTGTAATAAGCGGACTGAAGGCCAGGATCAAGCTGTATAGCTCGCTGCAGAGCTTCAATGGCGCTGAGCACATCGCCCTGCTGGGCCTGCTCCACACCATATTCCAGCCACGACTGTGACTGCTGGGCGCGGGAGGGACCAATCTGCCCCCAACTAATCGCCGCCACCGCTATCACACCCACCACCAGGCCACATATTGCCCCACCTGTATGCACTGCTCTAATAGTTGCCCGCTGCCGGCTACTATTCATAGACCTGGTCCGGATCAAAAACCCTCTCAGCGATTATTTCCCACTGTCCATCGCGCAACTCGCGGAAAAAGCAGCTCCGATACCCCAGGTGGCAGGCAGCCACAACCTGCTCCACCCCCACCAGCAGAGTATCCCCGTCGCAGTCTAGGCGAATCCACTTGACATACTGAGTATGGCCGGAGTGCTCGCCTTTGATCCAGAACTGCTGCCGCGAGCGGCTCCAGAACACGGTGCGTCCGCTGTCAACGGTGCGCTGCAGGGCCTCCTGGTTCATATAGCCGACCATCAGCACCTCATTGGTCTGATAGTCACAAATAACTGCCGGTATCAAGCCTTTCTCATCAAACTTCACAGCCGATAAATCCATAATCATCACTATTGCTCCTGATTCCAGTCGTGCTACAGCCGCACCGTTATGCCACGGGCAGCCAGCTCTTCTTTGATCTGCCCCACGGTGTACTGGCGGAAGTGGAAAATACTGGCAGCCAGTACCGCATCGGCCTGGCCAGCGGTCAGCGCCTCGTACATATGGTCAATGTTACCCGCGCCCCCCGAGGCGATAACCGGCACATTAACCTGCTCCGAGATGCGGCGCAGCAGCTCTATATCATAGCCAGCCCTGGTCCCATCGGCATCCATGGAAGTGACCAGCAGCTCGCCCGCCCCTCGCTGGGCTGCCTCTACCGCCCACGCCAGGGCATCTACCTCGGTAGGTTTATGCCCGCCATGGGTCCATACTTTCCACTCAATTTCCTCGTCTGGCGCATAGCCCAGGTCCGAGTCATTCCGGCCCTCACGAGGTACCCGCTGGGCATCAACCGCCACCACAATACATTGACTGCCAAACCGCTCAGCAGCTTCATTGACCAGGTCGGGATTGTCCACCGCCGCCGTCATAATGGAAATCTTGTCAGCCCCCGCCTTAAGCACCTGGCGAATGTCATCAATAGTGCGAATGCCGCCCCCTACGGTCAAAGGGATAAAAATGGACTCCGCCGCCCGGCTGACCATATTCAGCACAATGTCCCGATCCTCATACGAGGCAGTAATGTCCAGAAAAACCAGCTCATCAGCCCCCTGGCGGTCATATTCTTTCGCTTGCTCCACCGGGTCACCGGCATCAACGTGCTCAATATACTTAACTCCCTTGACCACCCGCCCCTTATCTACATCCAGACACGGAATAATGCGTTTAGCTAACATGAAAATTCACCTCGGTACTCTTTACTGCCACTGGTCAACGCCCAGCAGCTTTACCCAATCAAAGTGCAGTTGCGTCTTCCGGGCGAGTTTCCTATCGGCGGTCCACAGCTCGCACCCGTGATATTCAGCAACAGCCAGATAGGCAGCGTCCCAGACAGTGATGTTTAGACGTTCGGCCAGGGTGATGCTCTGGTGAGCGACATCACGCACAGAGGTCACGTCTGCCGGGAGCTGGTGGAGTATATCCACAGCCGCTTGCGCCTGCTCCATATTGGCCAGGCTCTGTTGCAGCTTATGGTAAGCCACGCTGACGCATTCAACGAAGAAACTGTCAGGGACAACTATGTGAGTGCGCCCATTGCCTACATCCGTCTGGATGTGCTTCGCCTGCTGCGAGTTGACCTCCGGAAAGACCCACTTGGCGGCCACACTGGTGTCCAGACAGATGCGCTCGGGCATGGCCTATCGCCCGCCCAGTTGGCGGGAGCGCTGCTCTCGCGCTTCACGGATGGCGTCGGCAGAATCGTCGCCCACGCCATATTGCTCATATAGCTCGTGGAAAAGTCTCTCGGCTTGCTTGTGCCATTCCTGCCGAGCGGCTGGCTGATCATTAGGAGACTGGGGTTGGGCGAGGGCATCCAAGTCCTGCCGTTTGATCCTGCTGACGCGCGCACCTAACCGATAAAAGCGTAGGCGGCCCTCTTTGCGCCACCGGTACAGGGTACTAACCGCCACCCCCAGGTACTCAGCCGCCTCCGGAGCAGTGACCCACTGTTTGTCAGTTGGTGCCATGCCACTTTCCATCTTCGTCTATCTCCTATATTCTCCTATATCCTACACTATTCACCTATAAGTGTCAAGCGCGCGGGGGCGATTTGGCGCTTATTCCACAGCAACTGATAGCGCTTCGGATAGCGACAACGTTCCGTCATAAAGGGCCCGGCCGATGATGCAGCCCATTACCCCCAGCGGCTCCAGCTCCTTAAGTGCGCGGATATCGGCGATGCTGCTTATCCCGCCGGAGGCGATGATGGGGATCCCTACCGCCTTAGCCATAGCGCGCATGGCGGCAATATTAGGCCCGCGCAGCATCCCGTCGGTGGCAATATCGGTGCAGATCAATCGCTGCACCCCCAACTGTTCCATCTGTACGGCCAACGCGACCGCGTCCACATCGCTGCTTTCAGTCCAGCCTTCTATCGCTACTTTGCCATCGCGGGCATCAATCCCCACGATAATGCGCTCGCCGAACTGGCCTACGGCCTGCTCCAGTTGCGGCCGGTCGTGCAGGGCGGCCGTGCTCATAATAGCCCACTGCACCCCCAGGTCCAATACTTGGCCCACATCGGCAGCCGTCCGCAGCCCACCCCCCATTTCCACAGGTATTCTCACTTTTTCCACAATATTTTCCACAGCGTCAAGGTTAGCTGTCTGGCCTTTTACCGCCCCATCCAGGTCTACAATGTGGATAACTTCGGCGCCCTGGTCCTCCCATGCTTGCGCCTGGGCGACTGGATCAGCGGAATACACGGTCTTTTGCCGCATATCCCCCTGCCGCAACCGCACCACCTGCCCCTCCGATAGGTCAATGGCGGGGATGATTATCATTACCCTGACGATGCCTCCTCAACCAACTGCCTGAAGTTGTCCAATATCTTCAGCCCCGTGTCTTGGCTTTTTTCGGGGTGGAACTGGCAGGCAAAGATATTCTCGCGCCAGACCGACGAGCAGAATTCATACCCATAGTCGGTAGTGGTGGC
>JALGTV010000295.1 GCA_029821215.1 Candidatus Zipacnadia bacterium
CTACCCAAGCTTCTAAGGGCCAGTGAGCCCGGCAGGAAACGTGTAACGGGCAGTAATAGGAGGCTAACCGCTCTTCGACAAGCTCAGAGTGGTGAGCAACGCCGAATCACAAAGCTGGTCTTGTGACTATCTTGCGGTCCAGCGATATATGTGACGGTGCCCCCACTACTGCATACCAGTGGCGGGGCAGTATGGAGGCTGTGCAGGCCATTCCTGGTCTCAAGCAAGTAGTGTTGGAAGAAAGTACCATAGCCGCATGAGCATTTAGAGTGTTGCATGCTTATGCCCAGCAGGTGGTGGTAGTCGATCCGGTGTGTAACCATTGGAACAGCAAGGACGAGAGGATCAATGACCAGGCAGCAGCACGCAAGTTAGTGCATCTGCTGCGCGGAGGGCTAATCCACCCGGTGCATCACAGCACGCAACAACACCAGGCCTTTAAGGAATTGATATTAGCCTATCACGACACTACCCGGGAGATAGTACGCTTCAAAAGCAACGTCAAAGCTAAGTTTCGCCAGCACGGAATTACCTGCTCGGGGCAGTCAATCTACACAGCCAGTAAGCAGGAGCAGTGGTTGGCGAAACTTGAGCCGCGATTGGTCCGGATTCAGGCCGAGCTGCTGTTGAACAGTGTGGATTACTTTAGCGAGCAAAAGCAGCGCTTGCGCGAGCAGGTTGCGGCCAGTAGTAGACAGTTTCCCGAGATTAGGCGATTCTGTAAGCTGCCGGGGTAGGCCTGATCCGAGCGGCTACTTTTTTGTCCTGGTGGATACGCCCCACCGCTTTGCCAACAAGCGGAAGCTATGGGCATATTGTGACCTGGCAGTGGCCAACCGCAGTTCTGATGGGCGGACAGGTCCTGAGCATCTGAATCGGCGGGGTAACCTTTTGCTGAGAACCATAGCAAAAGGTGCAGCCATCAGTGCGATACAGAGCGCAGACAATCAGTTTCGTCGCCAATTTGAAGCTCTCATCGGGGAAAATGTATCCATCGCTAATGCCCGTCTGACTGTAGCCCGGGCCATCGCCGCTACCCTATATGCGATCTGGCACAGAGATGAGCCGTACATACCACGTATTTAAGTCACTACCCGAGGAGGCCAATGCCGCGCAGATCATCAACTACATGGTGTGAATAGAGCCTAATGGCCCCCCAGGCCCCACAACCCACAATAATGGTTAGGCACTGTCGCTATACCCAGAGACTACTATGAGCCCCACCAGAGCCTCAGAGATGTGTGGCAACCAGGTTGCATAAAGTAGCCTTGGAGATGCCCTATGAAATAAATAGTAGACAAGGGCACAAGCGTGCTATTGCTATCCCGTAGTAGGCGACGGAGAGCAATATCTACCACATCCTATGATGCCACTCGCAGCGCCCGGCAAAGTCAATCCCAGGGCACAACCCAACATTGCTGTCTTGACTGGGCCAGATCATGTAAGACTTGGTCGTTGCTAATTGCCTCCTAGTGTGAGTTGGATTTGATGACGTCCTTTAGGTACGGCCAGCGGCAAGGCGGGGCTGCCGGCCCAGGTAGCGCCTCTTACCTGAACAACGGCGCTTGCCTGCACCTGTGTTGTGGTGACGGTCAGACCCGGCACCAGTACCGTGGCTGAGTCAGCGCGACAGTCAACGGTCAGGTTGATAGCCTCGCCGCTACGTTTCCCGTGGACAGTTACATCCAGATGTTCAATCAGCCCGGTTTCAGTAGGGTGGCCCTCAACACCCTCCAGCACTGCGAGAATGTGGCTGAGGACCACGGTAGTCAGCAGCACCGGACGAGTGAGCAACCGCAGCATTAGCTGCTTGGGGCATATCATTCCGCCCAGCAGAATACTGGGACTGACCGTGCGAGAGTGGTGAACCCGGAGAGTCTGTCTTTGCTCCTCGGTTAGCTGCTGATCGGGAGCCACGGGCATGCCAAAGCCATAAGTCGGGACCAAATTGGCTACCACCTGGAAGCCAGGACCCGGATTCCAAGGGTCTACGTCCTCAACCGGGCGAGGGTCGTTCATCTTCAGCAGCCACTCATATAGGGGCTTGCCCGGCTCCAGGCCCAACTTGGCCGGGTCTACTGATACTTCAACTTCTCCTGGCTGGGTCATATGGCTGAATACGTGGATAACTCCCACCTTGCTCTTGCGCAGACCGTAAGCCTCGAAGTCAACCGGCTGCCGCCACCACCGAGGCTTTACTGCATCTTCGACCAATTCGACGCCCCGAAACTCCCACGCCGCCTTCGTCCACGGCAGGCGGAATATCATCCCCAGATGTCCGCACCAGCCGTACATAATCGTGTAGGCGGAGAGCATAGGGTCGGCCACCGGATGCCCATAGGTGGGCACAATCACATGCCCAGGAGGCTCAGTGAGCTTGGTGCGGAACAGGTCCATAGCCAGCGAACGCCACTGCGGGCTCATCAATTGGTGCCAGAAGGGCTCACTCCACTCGCAGTAACCGAAATCAGCATAGGGTATGCCAGTGCCATTGGTCCATATGGCTCCATCGGGGGCCACCTGCTGGATGCGCCGCCGCAGCTCCTTGAGGTAGTCCATCCAGTCATACCATTGGGCTACGTCACGAATTCCCCAGTCAGGAATCTCCGCACAGAAGCCCCCGCCATCCATATAAATGGAAGTCAAGTTGCCAGCCTTTGTGCCGGTCAGTGTGCACGGCCAACAGGTACTCGCGACAAGCAGGATTCTTAATCTGGTAGTGGAAAGTAGGCCCGCCAGTGCTGTCGCTGGCAGTGCCCTACGTCCACAGTGCCGAGAAGTGGCGGCAGGTGTTAGTACCCATCGTAAGGCGGTATAGGGACAGTGGCCGGCGCAAGTACTTACGGGCCGATGGGGGTTTTGCTTGTCCCGAAC
>JALGTV010000296.1 GCA_029821215.1 Candidatus Zipacnadia bacterium
CGGCTATATCACAAGCTGCAGCAGATGACGGTTGACCTGTTGCCCGCATTTTACCTGGTGCATCAGGAGAAAGTGGTCGCCACCCGGGCTGCCGTCCATGGCTATCAGATATCGGCCGAGGCTCCCTGGCTGAATCTGCGGGGCGTCACCGTTATGCACAGCCGGTAATTATCCCGTAATATCTTCTCCAATGTTGAACTACTTTGGCCGACGAATCCTGTTGATGATAGTGGTGATGGTAGGGGCGACGCTCCTGGCTTTCACTGTCATGGACTTAGCGCCCGGCGATCCCGCCGAGCTAATTGCTCTCGCTCGTTATGGTGAGGAGCTGACTCCGGTGCAGATCCAGCAGGTGCGTGAGGCTGAGGGGCTGGACGCACCGCTGCCCGTGCGCTACTGGCGGTGGCTAAGCCATGTAGTCCAGGGTAACAATCGGTAGGGGAGGAGATCGCCAGACGCCTGCCAGCTACTGCCGAGTTGGCCGCAGCCAGCATCCTGATCGCTATGTTGGTGGGGCTGGCGGCCGGGATTATCTCAGCCACCCGACAAGGTACCTTCGTGGATGGCTTGGGCCGCGTGGCTGCTATGTTGGGAGTATCCATCCCCAACTTCTGGCTGGGCTTGCTGTTAATTCTGCTGTTCTCGCTAACTCTGGGCTGGCTGCCCTCATTTGGCCGCGGAACCTTCGGCCACCTGATAATGCCGGCCCTGACTCTGGGCACGGCCGGGGCGGCGTTGCTGGCCAGAATCATTAGGTCCAGTCTTATTGACGTCCTCAGTCAAGATTACATCCGCACGGCTCGGGCCAAGGGCCTCAGTGAGTCAGCAGTGATATATAAGCATGCCCTGAAGAATGCTCTCATCCCGGCGGTCACGGTAGCCGGCCTGCAATTTGGGCGGCTGCTGGAGGGGGCCGTTATCGTAGAGAGTGTATTTGGTTGGCCGGGATTGGGACGCCTGCTGGTGACATCAATTTTCGCGCGGGACTTCGCTATGATTCAGGGGTGTGTGTTAGTTATCGCCGCTCTGATAGCCACTATTACTCTGTTAGTTGACCTTTCCTACGGCTGGCTGGATCCCCGCATTAGATATGGGAGAAGGCGATAAACAATGCACGATGCGATAGCCAAGATCATTGCCAGCGATGATCCTCTCATTGTAGTCCTGCACCGTCTGACTCATAATAAGCTGGCCATAGCCGGCGCGGCTATTGTCCTGTGCCTGCTGCTCGTCGCCGTCTTTGGTCCTCTACTGGTGCCCCATAGTCCCCTCCACCAGGACTTGTCCCACCGGCTGCTGCCCCCCAGTCGCCACTTTCCTCTGGGCACCGATGAGCTGGGCCGCTGCCTGCTAAGTCGCTTAGTATATGGGGCCAGGACGTCGCTGCTGACCGCCGTTGTTATTGTCAGCGGCGCCGCACTGGTCGGCATGCTTATTGGCCTGCTCAGTGGCTACTTGGGCGGACCGGTAGATGAGGTGGTTATGAGAATCGTGGACATTCTGCTGGCCTTTCCGGGGATCATTTTCGCCCTGGTGATGGTGGGAGTTCTGGGGCCAAGCCTGCTGAACGTAATGATTGGGTTGGTAGTAGTTCATTGGACCGGTTATGCCCGGCTGATGCGTAGCTCGGTGCTGGCGGTAAAGGAGCAGACATTTGTGGAAGCAGCCCGCGCCATTGGAGCCGGGCCGCTACGTATTATGTTTCGCCACGTATTACCTAATTGCCTGGCACCGCTGGTGGTGATGGCTACTTTGGGCATGGGACATATTATCCTGGCGGCGGCGCTCAGTTTCCTGGGCCTGGGTGCCCAGCCCCCTACCCCTGAGTGGGGCGCTATGCTTAATAGTGCCCGACCGTTTATGCGCACGCATGCCTATCTGATAACCTTTCCCGGGCTGGCGATTATGATCGCTGTGCTCGGTTTCAATTTCCTCGGTGACGGGTTGCGCGACGCCTTGGATCCGCGTCAGAAGGGGATACGCTAATGGCGGAGGAGCTGCTATCTGTTCACAATTTGAAAGCATGGGCTGTAGATGGGCTGGACCTAACAGTTCGGAAGGGAGAGACCGTTGGCTTGATAGGGGAGTCAGGATGTGGGAAGACCACCACGGCGCTGGCTATTCTGCAACTGCTCCCCGATGGCGGCGAAATTCGGGGCGGACAGATTACCTTTGCCGGAAAAGACTTGCTACCAGCCGGCCCCACTGCCATCCGTAGTATCAGAGGTGGCCGGATCGGGATGATCTTTCAGGATCCTATGACCTCTCTGAATCCGGTGCTGACCGTGGGTGAACAGATTATGGAGGCGGTCCGCTTACACCAGGCCACCACCCGCCGCGCGGCCCGGGCAGAAGCTACCCATCTGCTGGAGATGGTGGGACTTCCCCAGCCTGCCTATCGGCTCAGGCAGTATCCTCATCAGCTCAGCGGCGGAATGAGGCAGAGGGTGCTGATAGCTATGGCCATTGCCGGCCAACCTCGCCGCTCTGGATGCGCCGCTGCAAGTACAGATTCTGCAGCTAATTGACAAGCTCAAGCAGCAACTCAGGATGACGATGCTGCTGATAACCCACAATGTCCGTCTGGCAACGACGATCTGCGACCGAATAGTGGTCATGTATGCCGGAAAGGCAGTTGAAACTGCGTCAGTAGCCACTGTTCTTAACTCAGCCGTACATCCATATACTCAAGGGCTGATAAAGGCTGTA
>JALGTV010000042.1 GCA_029821215.1 Candidatus Zipacnadia bacterium
ATAACACCCCAGCGTTCCAGTACCCGCAACCCCATACTCAAGGCCGACGTTGGTGAAGCCCCCCAACCCGTCATTAAGCCACAGGAGGTTCGGCTGCAGCCGGTAGTTTGAGACGTAGATGTCCATGTCCCCATCCTCGTCAAAGTCCGCAGCGGTGATGCCCCGCGCTGGCTGCTCTTGGCCCGCCGGTGTTCGCCAATCCTCCACGAACGTACCGTCCCCCTGGTTTATGTAAATCGCGTCGGGGTACCCCGCTACCACCCCCCACTGCTCGTATCCGCCGATGTACAGGTCGAGAAAGCCGTCACCGTTTAGGTCCGCCCAGCAGGCTCCCAACGTAATGCCCGTGGGCAGGGGCGGCAACGGGACGCCGGTGAAGGTTCCGTCTCCATTATTGAACCTTATATACCCCCCGAAAGATGCTGTGAATTGATCCAGGTCGCCATCGTTGTCGCAGTCGCCCCAGTAAGTAGCCCTCTATTTCCTCGATCATCGTGAAGCTCTGGCCGTTGTTGTTCCGGAAGAGCACACCGCCCATACACACATCCACCCATCCATCACCGTTATAGTCACCCCAAAATACCGCCCAGTCCCCGCTCAGACCAACCTCCGCGGTGACATCGGCGAACCAGGCAGCAGCGCCCGGCACGCTTGCGCTAAATATCAACGTCACCACAAGTAGTGCAACTATCCACCATTCTGCTGTGCGCTTACTCATCATTTTCCTATCATCCTCTCAATTAGGATCCCTAATGTAGCGACTGTTGCCAATATCAGCTTATATTAACTGAGAGTGGTAAAAAGTTACTGTATAATATAACAAGTGGGGGGTAGGGGTCAAGACGTAAATGTGCTAGAAGGGGTGTGGTTGATAACAGCAGAACTATTCAATAACGGTGATCGTAGCTATGCAAGGCGAACACAGCAATCAAAGCAGCTTCTTTGGCATGATCTATGGCGAACTGATCCCCGCTGACCATCTCTGCTGCGTAAACTGACGACAGCAGCAGATTTCAGCTTTGTATCCGATTTAGTCAGTGACTGCTACTGTCCGGACAACGGTCGGCCCTCGTGGGACCCGCTGATACTATTCAAAGTAGTGTTCCTACTGTTTTTATATGATCTGTCGGATCGGGAGATTGAAAAGCAGGTTAATCTGCACCTGACCTGGCCTGCAAGTCGCCGACGCGCCATAGCCGCTATAGCGCGTCAGCGACTGGGGCCTGGCGAAAGTTAGCATTCAGGTGCTGATGACTTGTATTGTGGTTAATTGTAAGAAGATAGCAAAACTGGTCGGTAGCCGCTTATCAAACCCACCAGCCAAGCTCGCCTGGGCCTACACTTGACAACTGTACACATCATCTCTCGACCACAGCTATCGGAACCACCTTGACTGCTCCTGTCGGGTGGTCACCAGCAGATAAGGACGCGATATCTGAACTAACCTGAAACTGAAATCCTAAGCCTCTTAACTCCGTTTCTGCAACGGAACTATCTGCTGGTAATCATAGGAGAGTTTCTCAACAGTCTCAGTATATGAGGGGGTCGGCTCTACCCAGGGGCTCACGTCGCTCTTCACCCACCGTCCCAATCGCAGTGCACGGGCAATCTCTCCAGATAGACGCTATGCTCACATTCGCAATAGTTCAAACACACCCCGGCGGTAGGCCATGACGAGGGCACCAGCTATCAGCAACACAACGACAGCGATAAGGACGCTGAGGATCGCCGCTGAGCTGGTTGGTTTCTGCGGTGGCACAGCCGTGTCGAGCCGGATAAATCTGCTGGCGCGGCTGTATTTTTCTACCAGGCCAATTAGCCCGAGCCCTTGAGCCAGTGGACCCAACAATTGCGCATACTGGTCTTGTTCGCGCTCAAGGAATGCATATTCGCGCGCGATGCCCGGCAATTCAGCCAGCTCTGTTCTGACCGCCTGTCGGAGGCGCGTGTACTGGGCCTTACGAGCCTGTGCCCCAACGATTTCAGTTTCTAATTGTACTACCGTTGACGCGACGGCGTCATAGGCGGGATCAGTTTCTCGGGAGATCTGCTGGACAACTTCCTCCCTTATTTCCTGTAACTGCTGCTTTATGCCGTCTATCGCGGCATTCAATTTAATGATGTCCGGGTGCCGGTCACTTTTACCTATCGCCTGTTCGATCTTCAAGTCTATGTACAGTTGCGCCAGTTTCTGTTCCAGCGTGGTGATGACCGGATTCCGGGCCATTATCTCCTGCGAGATCCGCATGGCCGACAACTCATCTAACTGAGCCTGGGCTGCCTCGCGCATTTTTGACGCTTCTTTCACGCGTGCTGTAGCTTCTGCGTAGGCTGGTTCGATGATCTTAAGCCTTTCCAGAAGCTCTGACACCTTATCTTCGGGATTCAGTAAGGAGTGTTCAGACTGTAGTGTCTGCAGGCGTTGCTCAATGCGCTGCAATTGGGCTTGCGTCTCCTGCTTGCTCGCTTCCAGGAATTCGCGCGTTTGGCGCGCCTGCCGCAAATTGGTCTCGGTAACATACTTTTCGAGTTCGGTGAGATAGCTATTAGCCAGATCCGCGCACAATTGCTGGGCCTTTTCCAGCGTGAGGGGCGAACCGAGGAAAAAACTGTTGCGAGGCCACCGTGCACCGCGGCAAGTCACTGTGACGGTTACTCCGACGTTAGTGATCTGTTGGAGTTTGGTCATATTCCTGAGCGCGTCGACGGCATAGCTCTCATCGAGTGACAGCTCCCGCATAAGATCGTGCTTGTGCACGATCCTCAGTAATATCTCGCGACTGGTCAGGAAGGCCCACAGGCTACTCAAAGCGCCGGTGACGGGTGCCCTGACCAGAGTATCGGAAGCAGCAGTGGCTCCTGCCAAATCACCGGTTCCGCCGGCGATGATCGCTGCAACTACATCCGGCTGGCTACTGATTAGCATGGAACTGGTAGCGACGTAGCTACGGGGTAAAAACTGGTAAGATAGCCAGCCGGCGGCGAGTGCAACGCCTACGCTGATGAGCACCGCAAAGATCCAGAATAATACACGTGACCAGTCAGTGCGACGCCAATCGTATATTCTATACCTTGGCATGGTTTGTCCTCACAAAAAACGAGAGCAGCGATGTCCCGCTGTTCTTCCTGATCTTTACTCGTCCAGCTTAGTAACACGGTCCTGACTGACATATACCACCACTCGCTGACTCTTTGGCCAAGTGCTCAACAATTCCCTCTTTCTTTGCATCTTCCCATGCAGTTGTGTTATGCCTGTCGTTGCACTCCTCATTCGCTTACCCGGGGGCGTCACGTCGCTCTTCACCCACCGCTAATGGCCCCCGTATTCCTTCAGCAATGTTGGTGCAGTGGTCACTAATACGCTCAAAATTGGACAGCACGGTTACGTACAGGATGCCGGCGGTCGGATCGCACGTCCCGTCCTGGAGCCGTTGAATATGGCGCTGGCGCATCACCAATTCCAGATCGTCAACGGCCTCCTCCCGCTGCCAGATCTCATCGGCTATTCTCTTTAGTTCCTCACCATTATCCGCTGACAACATCCGGATAGCCGACACCAGGTTCTCGCGTACCGTGCTATATAAATCTTCAAGTTGGTCCATTGCCTGCGGCGAGTAGCGCAGGCGCTCATTGATCTTTTCCTCGGCAGCTTGGGCGATATTCAGCGCATGGTCACTGATTCTCTCAATATCCGACACCGCGTGTAGCAGCCCAGCCACGGTGTTGGATTGTTCCAGTTCCAGGGGCCGCCGCGAGAGGTCCACCGTATAATTGACGCACTCTTCCTCCAACCCATCTACGGTTGACTCTCGCTGCTCAATAACATTCATCCGACGGGTATCGTTACTGCGGAACATCTCCATAGCGTCGTCCACCATTTCCAGCGCCATATTTCCCATAGAAATAATCTCCCGCCGAACCTGTCCAATGGCCACATCGGGCCGGTCCAGCAGCAGCTTATCCAGGAACCGAGGGCCGGTCTCAACGGTAACTACCTCGCCGGGCACCAGTCGGTGCAGTAAGGCCACAAACTGCTTGGTAAGAGGCAGAAACAGTAAGGCACAGCCGACGTTGAACAGGGCGTGAGTGAAGGCAATGCGGCGAAGAGTATGCGGCGAGATCCACAAAGCGAATTTTACCAGGTAGGGGAAGAAGAACAAGGCAATGATCACGCCGGTTACGTTGTAAAGCGTATGTGTCCACGCCGTGCGGCGAGCCGGTACGGAGCTGCCGACAGAAGCAATTTGGGCAGTCAGGGTAGTGCCAATGTTATCTCCCAGAATCAGAGCCAGAGATGTTTCTATGTTCAGTATGCCCGCTTGAGCCAAGGCCAAGTTCATGGCCACTGTCGTGCTACTGGAGTGAACCAAAAAGGTAGAAGCTATGCCTACTAACACACCCAGCAGCGGCCTTTTGCCTAGACTGGCAAGCAACTGAACCGCGGTTTCACTCTCCTTGAGGTGAGTAGCACCTGAGCTAAGCAAGGATAGGGCCAGAAACACCATGCCGAATCCAAAGATGGCTTTGCCGGGGCTGGTGAATTTGCGCCGTTTGGAGAACAACATCATGCCAAAACCCAGTGCCATCATACCCAGGGCCACTAACCTTATGTTCAGCTTCTCTACGCTCATTACGTAGGCGATGGCAATAGCATCTGAGGTAGTACCCACGTTAGCGCCATAGATAATCCCGCAGGCCTGCTGTAGATCCATAACGCCGGCGTTGACAAAACCTACAGTCATCACAGTCACCGCGGTGCTGCTGCCTACCACCGCTACCACAATAGTGCCGACCAGGAAGCCCAGGTACACGTTCTTGGTCATCATTCCCAGGAAACGCCGCATCCCTGGTCCGGCCGCTGCCTCTAAACCGTCACCGGCAACCTGAATCCCGTACATCAGTAGCGCCGCGCCGCCGAGTAGCGCAAAGATCAGTTCTACCCAGGGAATGTCTCCGCCCATGTTTGAGTTATACCCCCTAATATGGATAATACAATATAATAATATATCCTTTGCTGGACTCTGTCAACGCTCGCTGCGTATGAGTTTGCGGGTTGCCTGACCATCGGAGGATGGTTATTACTATCTACCCCGTGGCTTCGGTGGATCCCAGGGCAAATAGGCACTTACTGACCGATGTGGCGATGGACTGGACTAACCAACGTCACTCCAAGGAGGCCAACCATATAGACCGACTCTATTGGCATTGCGGCAGTCTCCGGAGACGCTACATCCCCGCCCCCGCTGCCGGTCTCCTTACCCCCTTAGGCTACAGCCGCGGCCAGCGGCTCGGGAGCAGCTACCGGCTGCTTGGCCTGCTCACTGGCGGCCGCCCACAGATACAGGCAAGTGTAGTAGGCCGTGCGCAGGTAGGCGGTAAAAACCATCGCTACACTAATGAATGCGACAGCGATCACTATGGCCAATGGTAGCAATGTCGGGGAGAGCAAGTAGAGTGCTGCTCCGCCGACCACCGCAATCAGTATTATTATAGAGACAATGACTTTATTGACCAAAGTAACGCCGACCTCAGCGATGACTACATCCGACAGATGCTTGCTGTGCAATTGCCAGGCTCGTCCCATCGCATCTCTTAATGAGATATCTTCGATGATTATTACGGGGAGGATCAAATAAGTAGCAGCCTGCCAGACATGCTCCACCACCTCCGAGGCGGCTCGCCGCAGTACACTGCGCCCTCTACCCCGAATGGCTCCAGAAACCATGCTCACTACCGTGGTGAGCACAGCCAGTTGCACTAAGGCTCCCAAATTCCGCAGGGAATCCAGATATGCCTCGCCCAGCTTGGCGTCGCGTCCCTTAAGGTGAGTGTCAATGAGATTGACGGTCATACCTGTGTAGAAGTAGCTGATGATGTAGGCAATAAGAGCCAGGGGAATGGCCACCGCCCACCAGATCCACTTGCTCTGGCCGTCGTCTCCGTTCCATATCGGCTCCCATAGGCCGGTCAGACGCAGTATGCCATAGCAGATGCCATAGAAGACCCCCAAGGTAATCACCGCCAGCGCGGAGGGAACCAATAAGTCCTTGTCGCGGGCACACATAACCAGGCTCTGCTTGAGAAATATCCAGCCGCGATGCAACTTACCCATAAACCCGGTGCCTACTGCCATAGCCGCCGGATCCCAAGGACGCGCATGGGCAGGCGAGGTCCGGTAGTCCAGTTGTCCCTCGGCCAACTGAGGCTGTTGTGGTTGGCTATCGGGAGTCAGTACCGGCTCGGCTTCAACCAATTGGCCCTCGTCCAGTCGGGCACCACAGGAGAGGCATTCGGAGTCAGCTAAATAGATTTTGGCCCCACACCGGGGGCATCGCAGTTCCTGGTTGGAGGACATCGTACCTCCCCCTTGTCCGTCTTTTATGCTGGCATGAACCACAACCATGATGATACCCCGTTTGAGCTTATAATCAAGTAATATAGTTCGCCCGACCAGGCAGCAATTCCTTCCCCTGCTTCTAATCCTGTTCTCGCCGGGCAAATAATGTCCAGCGTTTACGCCCATTGCGGTCAAGCCAGTGATTACCAATCATTTACCGGACGGTACAGTGGCTAAACTTGCCACCTGGAGCCGACGAGGCGCTATCCACTACACAAAGGTATCCGGCGGTTACTTGGGGAAACTTTACTTAATGGAGGTAGCAATGAGTTCATACACGGTAGTTGTAGGAGTAGCCAATCCCCACACAGTTTCCCGGCTGATGCACGTAGCCTGCCTACTGGCCCAGCAATTTGCCGGCCAGATAATGGTAACCAGTGTGGTGCCTCCGGCTGGGGAGGCAAGAGCAACAGACAACCAGCAGGACCCCATGAGTGAAGCCGACCAGATTTTGGAACAGGCGCTGGATTATGCTCAGACCCAGCAGATAACCTGCGACAGCACTGTACTGGTGGCTCGGCAGATACATGAAGGCATCATAGACGTGGCTGATGCCCAACAGGCTGATGTAATTCTGGTGGGATTCTCCGAGGGCCCGGCTCCCTCACTCCAGCAAGACGAGAACTTCGACAGGATTATTGACGCTTTGGCCACCCACTCGCCCTGCCATTTGCTGGTGGCCAAGTTTCGCAATGGTCAGCAGTTTGACAAAGTGCTGGTACCGGTGGCCGGCGAGCTGGACTTCGCGTCCACCTCTGAGCTGGCTACTGCGCTATACCACCAGGAGGGGGCCAGCGTTGACTTTGTCCACTTCACCCCCAGTGTTCAGGAAGCTGAGCAAAAATCCCAACAACTTCACGACTGGTTGGAAGCCAGCGGAGCTGCCCAATGGAGTTCAGCGGCGATGGAAGTCAGCGACGAACCGGCCCAGGCAATAATTGATGCCAGCGCTGGTTATGATGCTGTCATCGTCGGCACACCTCCCCTGCATACTTTGCGCCGCCAGCTATTCGGTTCATTGGGCGAACAGGTGGCCAACCACGCGGCCTGCACCACTTTTCTGGTACGTAGCGCAGAGCATTTATAAGTAGCCATCGGTTTACTCGTAAGGAGCAGAAACAAAAATATTATCAAGCAACAGGAAGGGAGATGGAGCAGCTCCGGCGAATAAACACAGTAAGGAGGTGTTCTTATGACTGACAATATTGACGAACAGATGGAAAGCGAAGAGATTGAGGAGGGAATCAGCCCGGAACTGGAGAAGCCTGCCCCGCCGCGCCGCGGCACCCGAGTATGGATAGTATTGACCATAATCTTTGTGGTACTGTCGGCGCTACTGGCCTGGCTCTACAGTGGTCAGGTAGGCCAAGTGCGGAGGCTAAAAGTCCAGGCCGCCCAGGCGAGCAGTCAGTGCGCAATGCTGGAGCAGAGATCCAGGCGGGTCGCAAGTAACATTGTGGAACTGGGTCGCGAGGCAGCCCTGGAAGCTGAACTGCAAGCCGACTTGGGCAATGCCAAGCAGGCCGAAGCCAAGATCGCTCTGAGCCGCGAATTCCTGGATTTGGCTGCACAACTTGGCCCTCGCGGGGTTGGCAGCCAACAGCAGACCGTGACAGATAAGATTAAGGAAGTTGAGGAAGTGTTACACCCTCCAGCCGAAGCCGAGGAGGGCGAAGTCACCGCCGGAAAGGAGCAACCGGAGGGCGAAGCAATCCCTGAGGCCCCGGAGTAGTACCAGTCGCGGTGCAGCTCTGCAGTGAACAGTAGCACTTGGCAATAGGTCAAGTGCGCTAATAAATTTGTGCAAAATCTACCAGGAGGTGTATAGTCATGACCAAGAGTTATGCGGTCGTGGGGGTACTATTAGTGGTAGTGGGAATATCAGTAGTCAGTGCTGAACCGGCGCTGCGCGGCTACAGCGGACTACTGCTGGCTCCTACTGCCGACTCGCTGAACAGGAACCAGTATAATGTGAGCTTAAACAGCAGCGAGGTCACTGATTTTGAGGATCGTAGCTACATTCTCAACTACGGCTTAGCCGATGACATTGAGGGGGGACTGTTGTGGTTCCACCCCGAGCACGGTCCCACTGAGACGCTGATTAACATCAAACACCGCTTTGAGCGCGGCACTTCGCGGCAGGCCAGCCTGGCCGTGGGAGTGGCCGACCTGACTGACCAGCTTGACACTTCGGTGTATGTGGTAGCCACTAAAGAAATAGGTGAGCCGGTCGGTTCAATCGGCGGCCACCCTGTGCATATGCTCAGAGTTCACGGGGGCATCGGCAGCGGAATGTTTGATGATTTCTTCTTCGGTGCCGAGGCCCGTCTGGCCGAGCGTTTGACCCTGATGGCTGAGCATGTCAATGACCAGATCAATGTGGGCGCCCGCCTGCGGCTATGGCGCAACTTCACCGTTGACGCCGGTTGGTTGGATGCAGATGATCTGGCAGTGGCCCTCACCTACAACTATCCCCTGCAGGCTGCTGAAGAACTAACACCCCGAAGTGGCATCTCCACCAGCCGCCCCCGAAGTAGCCCAGACCCCACCGGCGCCGCCTACTTCTGTGGAAATGAAGCTCAGTGACGTCCAACCGGAGTCGGCCCCGGTCACCAGCACCATAACACCACAACACCCCGAGGACCTGTCTGCCTCTCCAGAGACCGAAGTAGCCCAGGTGCCAGCGACCACCGACTCACCGGCTACCGAGACTACTGAGGGACCAGCCGCCCTTGCCAATCCCCAACCTCAGGTTGGTGATGAATCGGCGGCTACCAAAA
>JALGTV010000043.1 GCA_029821215.1 Candidatus Zipacnadia bacterium
GTGCGGCCGGCGCCCGATGCTAAGCATATCTGCTATTGTTACTCGCCAGCACGGTTTTTGTGGTTCTGGAGTGACCAGTACATTAGCCGTCTGCCGGTGGGGTCGATTACCAAGGGCCTGGTACGGGCGACACTGCCCGCCTTGCGATGGTGGGATCGGCGCGGCACACCCCGGGTCAGTCATTTCGTGGCCATATCCCAGACAGTTAAACAGCGTATTCGTCGCTACTTCAACCGCGATGCTGAAGTGATTTACCCGCCGGTGGACACCAACCGCTTCCTGCCCACCGATGAGGATGAGGATTATTTCTTAATCGTCAGTGCTCTGAATCCCTACAAGCGAATTGACATCGCTGTTGAAGCCTTCAACCGGTTGGGATTGCCTCTAATGGTAATAGGTACCGGCCCCGAGCAGCAGCGCCTGACCAGCCTCGCCGGGCCTACGGTTAAGCTGCTGGGCTGGTGCGACGACCAGCAGGTAGCTCACTATGTCGCTGGCTGTCGGGCGTTTATAATGCCCCAGGAAGAGGACTTCGGCATCGCTTCGCTGGAGGCTCAGAGTGCGGGCCGGCCGGTTATTGCTTACCGGGCCGGCGGGGCTACCGAGACCATTGTTGATGGCGAAACCGGGCTTTTCTTTGACCAGCAAACACCCGATTCCTTAGCTGAGGCCGTGCATCGCTTCCAGTTCATGAACTTTGACAAACAGCGCTGCCGCGCCAACGCGCTGCGTTTCAGCGCCGACCGCTTCCGGCGGGAGTTTATGGAGTTTGTCAAAAAAGTCACCCAGCAATAGTCATCCCGTTAGTCTTCTTGAAAGCTACCCAATGGTGTGTTATAATCATCAATGGAGAGACAGGAAGTCGCCTCCCCTTGACCTTAACCTAACATTCTCATAGTAAAGGACGACACAAATGAGTAATACTTTCCAACTGATTGAACCTCAGATAGTACCGCCGCTGGATGAGCAGTTTCGACCGGCCGCACTGGCTAATCGCGCTTTCCTGGCCTCAGTGGAGGCCGCGGGCGATGGCGTGCCCCTAATCATTGCCCTGCAACGAGAACGCGGTCTCACCTCAGTTTTCTCCACCCAGGTTCATGCCCCCGACAGCCCCCAGGCAGGGGCTAATCTGCCTTATGTGGAACGCCTGGTTAAGGCGCTGCTCTGGCTGCGCGGGGGGTGGCGCGTGATCATTGGTGGACCCCAGCAGGTGGGCCAGTATATTCAGCAGGTCTATTCTCCGGACGGCAAGCAGGCCTTTGACGCCGAGTTTATGGGTAAGGTATACGAGCAACCCTTTATAGTAGAGATTACCGAACCGGAGGCAGTTCCTGAGGAAAAACAAAAGACAGTGGCCGTGGGCCGGCATCTGGACGGATGTCGCATCGGTATAGATTTGGGGGCCAGCGACCGCAAGGTGGCGGCGGTTATTGATGGTGAAGCCGTTTACAGCGAAGAGGTACCCTGGGATCCGAAAAACCAGAATGACCCCCAATATCACTATGACGGGATCACCAATGCCTTGCGCACCGCTGCCGCTCATTTGCCCCGGGTGGATGCGGTCGGAGTGAGCGCCGCCGGAATCTACATTGACAACCGGGCCATCGTCGCTTCCTTGTATCGCGGCATCCCTGCTGACCTCTTTGAGGCCCGAGTAAAGGACATTTTCATAAATATTGTCCACCAAGAATTCGGTGACATTCCCCTGGAAGTAGTCAACGATGGTGACGTCACTGCCCTGGCTGGCGCCATGTCATTGGACGATGATGCGGTGTTGGGAATTGCCATGGGCTCCAGTGAGGCGGGCGGCTATGTCAACGAAGAGGGGACTATTACCGGCATGCTCAATGAAGTTGCCTTTGTCCCGGTGGATTATAATCCGCAGGCCGCCGTAGACGAGTGGTCAGGAGACTACGGCGGCGGTTCCCAGTATTTCTCTCAGCAAGCGGTGATCCGCCTGGCTCCGGTAGCCGGGATTACTCTGGACGAGTCCCAGACTCCCGCCGAGCAACTGGCTTCGGTTCAGGCGCTGCTGGCCGCCGGTGACGACCGCGCCCGACAAATATTGGAGACCATCGGCTGTTATCTGGGTTATGCCATCCCTCATTATGCCGATTTCTATGATGTTCGTCACGTCCTTATCTTGGGCCGGGTCACCTCCGGCGAAGGTGGGCATATCATCCTCGACCAAGCCCAGGCCGTCCTGAGGACGCAGTTCCCCCACCTGGCCGAGAGTCTATCTCTGCACCTGCCCGAGGAGTCAGAGCGCCGCGTTGGCCAGGCCATCGCCGCCGCCAGTCTGCCGTCTATTGACTAACTCTACAATTGCCAAGGAGGATTACTATGCAACTACATAATCCCGGAGCTGAAATCTTCGTCCCTGATGACACTCCTGAAGCTGATGCCATCAGTCGCACCAACGTATTAGGTGTAGGCTGTCATCCCGATGATCTGGAGATACTGGCCTACCCGGGCATCATTGAGTGCTATGGTGACAGTGATAAGTGGTTTTCCGGCATCACCGTCACCAACGGCAGCGGTAGCTCCCGTACTGGCCTATATGCCAACTACACCGACGAGGAAATGATCCAGGTCAGGCGTCAGGAGCAGAAAAAAGCCGCGATGGTGGGGGAATATGGCTTTATGGCGCTGCTGGATTATCCCAGCTCCGCCGTCAGGGACCCGGCCAACGAAGTTGTGGTGGAAGAGCTAAAGACATTAATTGAGGCCGCCGGTCCCGCGACAGTTTATACCCATAATCCCGCCGATAAGCACAGTACCCACGTTGCCGTGACCCTCCGAACTATCCAGGCACTGCGGGAGCTGCCCTCCGCGTCCCGCCCCGCTCATGTATATGGATGCGAGCTGTGGCGGGACCTGGACTGGCTGCCAGACGCCGACAAGGTGGTGCTGGACGTGTCAGCTCATGAGAATGTGGCAGCCGCCCTGTTGGGCATTTATGATTCGCAAATTGCCGGCGGCAAGCGCTATGATCTGGCCACCATGGGCCGGCGCCGGGCTCAGGCCACCTATTTCGAGAGCCATGAAACCGATGTGGCTACTGGTTTGATTTTCGCTATGGACCTAACCCCCTTGATCCAGGACCCCTCCCTAAGTGTCGTGGACTTTGTGCAAGAATATATCAATCGCTTTGCCCAGCAAGTGGCCGATATGATACAACAATTGAAATAGACACACCCCACCGGACTCAGAATATCTTGCCGGACGAGGTATGCCACAAGATTACTCGTCTCCCTTCCAAGCATAGCCGTCCCTAACGGCGTTGGGCGTCGGAGGTTGCGGCTCAAGGCTCTGGACTTCCCGCCGATATTCTGCTATAATCCTAAGCCACTGGCGATTAGTTTCACAACATGCGATGTATTTACAGCCCAGTGGCCGGGCCCGTAGCTCAGCGGCAGAGCAGTCGGCTCATAACCGATCGGTCGGTGGTTCGAATCCGCCCGGGCCCACCACTACCTGGACAAGGATATTACCACAACCACTCCCCAGCCGGCTTAGTAACTGGATAGCGTACCAAGTGGAGTGGTTTAATTGCTAAAGGCACACATTTGTCCCAGTATGGGGCAGTAGGATCATGTTAGAAGTTATTGCGCAATCTATCAAAGGTCTCAGACACAAATTAGGCAGGCACCTACTATTCATCGGCAGCAGTGTCAATATTCCCCCTGAGGATATTGCCCTTAGTGCGCTGCTTGAGCAACTGGCCAGTGAACAGGTAGCAAATTCTTTTCAGAAACTGGCAGCCGAGCGCCGGGGTACTGCTGCGTTGGAGCAGTTTGCCCAGCAGATGCCTGACCACGCCCAGCGCTGTCAGCTTGTCCGCCACCGGCTGGCTGACGCCCGGCCAGCCGAGGGCCATACCCAGTTGGCCTATCTGGTCAAAGAGGGCTATTTCCCGACTATCTTTACCATGTGTCCCGACAATCTGCTCGAGCAGGCCCTCCACACCCACCATTTAGAGCCAGACACTGACTATCATCTATTAGTGGCGGGCGTAGATGACCCCGACACCATATCGGTAGCTCTCAAGGAGTCTACTCGGTTAGTAGTCGTCAAGTGCGGGGGTGACCTGGATAGTAAGTATCTTCCTCTCACCGCTGACGAGATTGACGCGGGCCTACAGCCCATCAGTGAAATCATCGCCGACGCTTTCAGCGTGTTGACAATTTTTACCGCCTACACCCAGCGGGACCGCCCCCTCTTAACTCACGTGCCCCGCCAGGGCAGCAAGGTATTCTGGGTCAACCCGCTGGTGCCGGTCAGCGATGAGCAGATGTATACTGAGCTGAAATTGGAAAGCCCGGCCAGTATTGAATATCATCGCCTTCAGCCAGAGGTCGTCAGCCTTCTGGAAGCTCGCCAGTCAGCCCGCCATATGCTGGTACGCGAGGCCGGCGGGTTCAACGAGTTCTTTGGCAGAATGCGCGACTGGTTTCAGCACCGGCGCAGCCGCCCCCGCACTCGCCGGGAACTGACTGTGCTACGCGGCGGCCCGTACCGATTCCTGGATTATTTTGATGTCCAGGACACCAAGTTCTTCTTTGGCCGCGACCAGGAGATAACCCAACTAATTGACCTTATCAAGCGCCAGCCGCTGGTAGTTCTGTTCGGTCGCTCTGGGGTGGGCAAAACCTCGCTGCTCAAGGCCGGGGTAACGGCTCGTCTTCTGGGCCTCCATGAAGACGAACAGCCAGCCCCCGACGGCCCGTGGCTGACCATCTATGCCCGCTGCGAGGATGACCCCCTGGCCAGCATAGCTGGGGCTACCATAGAGGCAGTTGAAGAAGCCGGCTATGAGATGCCGCCGGAGTTAGCTGAGGCGTCACTGGCTGAGTTACTGGCTCAGACCACTCAAATCACTGCCCATAAGGTAGTAGTTTTTTTGGATCAGTTCGAGGAGTTGTTCGTGAAATTAGGTCAGAAGGTGCGCGACGAATTTGTCAGCCAGATGCGCGATTATCTACAAAGCGACCCCACTGATACCCATCTGGTCCTTAGCATTCGCGAGGATTTTCTGGGCCTATTATATGAGCTTCAGGCCCAGATTCCCGACATAATGCACCATCTGTACCGCCTGCGCAAGCTTGATCAGAACCAGGCTCGCAATGCCATCCTCAAGCCCGCCCGGGAGTTTGACTTGCACGTGGAGCGAGAACTGGTAGGCGAGATAGTAGACGATCTATACCAGGAAGGTATTGAACCCGCTCAACTGCAAATTGTTTGTCATCGCTTGTACGAAGGTCTCTCCCCCGGCTCGCGAACTATCACCCATCACACCTACGAGCGGTTGGGCAAGGCCACCAAAATACTCTCTGATTACCTCGACTATGCTCTGAGCCAATTGCCACTATTGGAGCGGCGCATTGCCCGGGCTATCCTTAAAGATATGGCTGTTTCCTCCGAGTTGAAGGCCACCCGGCCTATAAAGCGCATTGCTCAAGAGGTGGGCCAAAGCCAGCAGACAGTAGAACGGGTTCTGGCCAAACTGGTGGACTATCGGCTGCTGCGTAGTGTGCGCCGCGACGACCGTCGCACCTACGAGCTGGTCCACGAGTACCTGTCTGAGAAGCTACAGGACTGGATGTCCGCCGAGGAGATAAAGCTAAAAGATGTCCAGGACCTGCTTACTCGGGAATTCAATAACTTCCAGAAATTTGGCCTGCTGATGTATCCGGAAGAGCTGCGTATTATCGGCGAGCACCGCCGCGATCTACGTATCGCGCCTGAGGAGTTGGAGCTGATAGTACGTAGTGCCGTAACCCATAATGTTGATGCCCAATACTGGTTGGGCCAAGCCGACGAATTAGGGGTAATTAAACACCGCGTACTGGCTTCGCTGATGACTGACTCCTCTCAGACGGTGCGCTCAACTGTCTATGAACATCTGGATGATCACCTGCATCCCGACTTGATACCGGCCTTGATCCAGGGGCTGGAGGATGAGGCGGCATCTATCCGCCGACAGGCGAGAGAATACCTTAAGGTGCTGGAGAGCGACCTTACTCGCTTGTTAAAGACCGGTCAGGGCATCCAGCGGCGGTTGGCCGCCGAGGGACTGGGTCAGATCGGCAGTCGCCGCTCTGAACAGCTACTCATTGAGGCCCTGACTGACGAGGATCAACAACTGACCGAAACAATCACCGAGTCGTTACGCCAGTTAGGGGAGGAGCGGGCTGCTAACCTGCTGCTGCGCCGCATCAGCTCCCAGTCTGAGCCTTCCTGGGCAGTGGCCTACGCCCTGGGGCAACTTTCGGTATCAGATAGGGCTTACGGCAAATTGCTCAAGGCCGCACACGGCCGCCGGGCCACCCCGGCCACCATTTATGCTTTAGGTATTGCCCAAAGCCTGCGCCACGAATTTGATGAGGCCGAAGCTAACCTCCAGCAGGCCCAACAGACGGCCACTACGCCTCTGGGCCGCCAGCATACCCAACAAGCTCTCCAAGCAGTGGTCAATGGCCGCCAACACGCAACCCAAGGTACTGACCGCTGGCCCATGTTGGGCGGCAACTCCCAACACACTGGTTATGTGGCTCAAACCTTAGAGCCGCCGCTGAGACAGGCCTGGGCAACCCGCACCCAGGGGGCTATTGTCGCTTCGCCCGTAGTATCCGATGGTATCGTCTACATCGGCTCCCGCGATAATAACTTCTATGCCCTGGACAGCCAGCGCGGCCGGGAGCGCTTCTGCTTCACTACCAATAACCGTATTGAAGCCAGTGCAGCAGTAGTTGACGATACCGTCGTCTTCGGTTCTACCGATGGCAATCTGTATGCGCTGGATGCCGCTTCGGGCGAGCAACGTTGGCAGCGGCGGCTGGGTGGACCTATCCGCGGGGCCGCCACCACTGCCGCCGGCCATGTGTTTGTGGGGGACGAATCAGGCACATTGTGGGCTATTGATGCCGCTACCGGCTCAGTTCTGTGGCAAAGACGTACTGAGGACGAGATCTTGTCCGCCCCGGCAGTCGCCGCCGACACGGTGGTCGTCGGCTCCTGGGATAATAGCCTGTACGCATATCGCGCTACTGATGGCGAGTTCTGCTGGCGGGTTAATACCAACGGACCAGTCTCCTCCTCCCCCGCCATAAGCTCGGAACAAGTGTTCTGCGGCTCTGACGATGCCATGGTATATGCGGTTGAATTGGCCTCAGGCCAAATCACCTGGCAGACGCCGCTGGGGGGCAAGGTTCGCTCCTCTCCCGCTATAGCTGATGGCCGGGTGGTGGTGGGATGTACCGATAGCCAGGTGTATTGTCTGGACCAGGGCAGCGGAGAAATACAATGGCGAACTGCGACCGGTGAGGAGGTGCTGGCCTCGGCGCTAATTGCCGGGCAGGTCGTCTATATCGGCTCCAAGGACGGCACCCTGTATGCTCTGGACTTGCAGTCTGGTCAGACCCGCTGGCAGCACCCTACTCCGTACGGCATATATTCTACTCCTGCCGTCGCCCAGGGCACATTGTATATTGGAATCGCTTATTACTATGTGGCAGCTTTCCGCCAATCAGAAACCACCGGTGCCCAGTAGGCAGCTCAGCATTGTCAGTCGCCTATTTGCTATGCTGGGCGTGGCCCTGTTGATTGGTGGCTGTCAGGCCTCCCGCTCGCTTGACCATCTCCGCACCGAGTTCTTAGCCCTACGCTATTTGAAAGTGGCTACAGATGGTGCCACTGTCCAACCTGTTGACCCGGCCAAGATAATAGCCAATACCGACCGCGCCCTGGCTTTAGCCCCCGAACATCCCCTTGTCCTACCCCGAGCAGGCAGCCTATATATGGTCGCCCACGCCTACCAGCGAGCTATACCAGCCCTGCTAAAGGCCCAGCGCATTACCGGCGCCGATTACCATTACGAACTGGGAACCTGTTATTTGTACTGTGGCGATACTGACCAGGGCATTGGCCTACTTGAACAAGCCCTGCAGCGCGGTCGCCAGGCCTATTACCGCCATCAACTGAATCCTGTAGACTATGCGATGTTGCTTAATAACATCGGTTATACCTACGCTGATGTTGGCGTGCAATTGTCCCGTGCCCAGCACTTGATTACCCAGGCGGTGAAGATATCTCCACTCATTGCCAGTTTCACCGACAGCCTCGGCTGGGTGTACTTCCGCCTCGGCGATTATCATAATGCCGCCTTTTACCTGGAGCGGGCAGTGCGCCAGTCACTGGAGCGGCCGAATGCCGAAATACACTATCACCTGGGCCTCACCTATGCCCACCAGTATCGCCTGATTGAAGCTAAACAACAGTTGCGCCAGGCCCTGCGGCTATGCCCCCACTACTCTGAAGCCCTCCGGGAACTGGAGCATCTCAACCAGCAACTCTCCCCCTCCTGGCGGGTGGACGCATCAGGCGAGATGCCACGGTCGTAAAAAGTCTTTCACCGGGATAGCTCCCTCTTTCACCGGGATAGCTCCCTCACTTGGAAAACAACACCTACTGCCCATCCAGTCATCGGTACTCTCAATCAGGGAGGATAGATAGCTGCGCGTGGCGAATCTAACAATTGGTTGATGCTACCCTGCTGCTGGAACTGTCGAACACAGCATCTTCGGGTAGCCGAAGTGACCCGCATTAAGATCAACTGACACGAGGTGGCACTACTATGAAAATCTCTCAGCGAGCCGAGCAGATTGTTCCCTCACCGACCATCGGTATGGCCACGCGGGCCAAGCAGATGCAGCGTGAAGGTATTGATGTTATCTCCTTTGCGGTCGG
>JALGTV010000297.1:0-1458 GCA_029821215.1 Candidatus Zipacnadia bacterium
CTTGCCGACCTGGAACGACATTGAGGATTTACCCAAGTATGGCGAGGGGGCGCGGGTGCGGGTGCATACCCGGGCCGCTGACTATGATCGGGTGGCCCTGCAAATACACGAGCTGCGCGACCTACAGAGTCGGGCATTCGCGCAGTTTCTGGATACTTGCTACCAGGGTTACTTGCGGATGAAGGGATTAGAGGAGGACTGAGCTTTATGACATTCCCTTGCCGACTGCTATTAGCCGTGACGGCTGACTGCCCCTACATCGCTGAGCCGTGGTCAGAGGCCCCGCACCAATGGGGCCAGCCACTACCAACGCTGGCTGAGTTGGATGGCAGCCAGTCATTTGCTGATGTCTATGTGGCGTGGAATGAAGACGGCCTGTATGTTGTGGCCCGCATTGACAAGGAAGGGCCGATTGTGGGTAACCGCCGCCGCCCCCAGTCAGGAGACGGAATGCAATTGTGGGTGGATACCCAACCGGACTATTCCGGCCACCGGGCTACCCGCTACTGCTACCACTTCGTCATCCTGCCCGGTGCTCCGGGCTGTGATGAACCGCTGGCCTGGCAGCAGCATATTCGCCGCGCTCGCCAGCGTCCTTCACTTGCCGATCCCGAGACCATAGATGTCTCGGTGGACCAAGGAGACGAGGAGTATCTGCTACGCGTGGGGCTGGGGACCGACATACTCAGCGGCTTTGAGCCCCGGGTGGGAGTGGAACTGGGCTTCAACTACCTCATCCACGATACATCCGCCGGCCGCCAGCTCTGGAGCTGCCCGCCCCAAGTACCCTATGACCGCGATCCTGACTCCTGGGGCCGCCTACGGCTGGTAGATTGACAGCCCACAGGTTCAGGCTACTCAATTCTCTGGAGCATTTGATCTATCCAGGTGCTTAGGTACTCCTTCGGACGGTGCTGACGGTAGCCCACCAGGCGACCAACTTCGGTGCCATCCTTGAAGCCAATTAAGCACGGGATGCTCCGAAGCTTATATCGCTGGGCAATGTCTTGGCTTTCCTCAACATCAAGGGAGGCGAATTTAACCCGGCCGGCATACTCTGGTGCTAACTCCTGGAGAATTGGCTCAATCAGTTTGCACGGCACACACCACTCTGCCCAGAAGTCTACCACGACCAGCTCCTCTGCCTCCAACACCTCTCCCTCAAAGCTGGCCGAATCTACCCTGATGATTTCCGCCTCTTCGTTAGTCGGTGCTGGTTCATTGGGGCCAGGATTTTCAGGCGTCGCCTCCTCCACTGTCTCCTCGGCTGGAGGGGGCGCTGGTGGGGGGGGCGGTGGGGTTTGGCTATGTCCAGAGGGTTGGTTGTTACAGCCGGTAACCAGAAGCAGCGCTACCAGTAGACCGACAGTGAGAGTAAAGAACTTGCCCATCGCATATTTTATGAACACAATTAGTCACACCATCTCAGTAAAATCACAAGAATAAGCGCCAGCCAAA
>JALGTV010000297.1:1477-2216 GCA_029821215.1 Candidatus Zipacnadia bacterium
AGCCAAACTGACAGTGGAACTTTTGTCAGTTTCCTGTTACAATCCTATATCAGTTGACGAATATTGTCAACCAAATCGTGAATAACAAGACGTCTCTGCTGAGGTGAGTTTTTCTGCGAATGGACTGTGATCTTCTCCTCATAAACCCGAATACAGCCAAGCCGGCGGTAGCCCCGCTGGGTATAGAATATGTAGCGGAGGCGGTGAGGCAGGCTGGCTATCAGGTAGAGGTACTGGACCTTTGCTTTGCCGATGATATTAATGAGGCTCTGACGGAGTACTTTGCTACTAATGGAACGCGGCTGGTCGGAGTCTCGGTGCGCAATACAGACAACTGTTATCTGCTCAGCCACCACTCGTATCTCCCTGACCTTAGTGAGTTAGTCTCAACTCTACGGGACTTGACCGATGCTCCCATTGTCCTGGGGGGAGCCGGATATTCGGTAATGCCACGCCACATTCTGCGCCGCACCGGTGCGGATTTCGGCATTATTGGCGATGGGGAGGGACCAGTGGTAGAGCTAATTGCCGCTTTGGAAAGCGGAGAGCCATTAACCGATATTGCGGGCCTGGTACGGTGGGTAGATGACGATCTCGCCCTGGCACCGCCGGCTTGGCCGCCGATGGAGGATGGGCCCTACCTGCCTCGGGACTGGTTGGATTATCCCCGTTATTTCCGCGCGGGCGGCCAGGGCAATCTGGAGACCAAACGCGGTTGTTCGGGTCAATGTATCTACTG
>JALGTV010000298.1 GCA_029821215.1 Candidatus Zipacnadia bacterium
GCCACCGGAATGTCGGCGCAGGGGCCGGGTTGGATATTCGGCGGTGTATATTGGTCCAGGGCGACATCATCCACCTGCCAGAACCCCTCTCCTCCCATCAGCCCAATGGCTAAATACCAGGGCGAGCTGGAGTTAGGCGGGATAACCAGACCAACTTGCAGACGGTGCCACTTGCCGTCGGCAGGCAGAGGAATATGCCATAAAGGCGCGATGTCATCGGGTACATCGGGAACTGCGCTGACAAAGGCGGCGGCCAACTGGGCATCACCGGAGATGTGGCGAGCGCGCAAAGACATCTCCAGCGGGCCGGTGGGTAAATCGGCCAAAGGCGCCGAGACAGCCCACGCTGCCGAAGACGCGGTGGCTTCCAGCATCAATGATAGCCGACCGCGGGCCGGCCGCTGGGTGGTGACCTGCGCCGCCTGCTGGTCGCCGACGATGACCCAGGATTCACCACCCTCTTCAAAGCCGCCGTCCAGTGGCACCCCCCCACTCGCGAAGGCTATACTCACTACCAGCAGTGCGCAAAGGCAGATTATATGCTTCATTACGGCATCCACTCTTCGGCCCGCTCAAGAATGGCACTGACATAATTGCTATAACCGAAGTACAAAGCAATGCCTACCACAACGGCAGCTATAACCCCAGAGCCGGACATCCCCACGACAGCGATTTTCTGTTAGCTGACTCCCGCTCTTCTACGGCCCGCTGAGCCAGGCTCTCCAATGCGTTCTCGTACAGGCCGGACTGCTGCGCGGTCAGCAGAGCGTTTTTCTCCCGGTCACCAAAGGCACTGCACTCTTCCAGGACCACCGGGACCGGCACTTGCTCTTTGATGCGTTGGGCAGCAATCTGCATCTGGGATTTCATGGGTCGCAGACCACTGGCGGGAGCAGCCAGCTCCATAGCCGTGGGCAGGTCCACCCCCGCCCGCATCAAAATGTGCAGGCTGGATAGCATGCGCGCCCGAGCGGCTCGGCTCCCGAAAGGAGCCAGCCACGGCAGGCGCCAGGTAATGTCGTCGGTCAATCCCTTAGCCGCCGGGTACCCCCGAAGTACTTTGACCAGCAGAATCACCATCAGTATGGCGGCAATGACCGGTATCAGTATTGTGATGAGCTGATGGAAGTACCAACTCAGGCCCCGGGATATCATCCACGGAAAAGTAGGAATCAGGATACAGAAAAGCAGTACGATTCCATAATACAATTTGGGCAATAAGAGCATTTGGGCCAGGCGCTGCTCATCGTCATATTGTGAGGATAGCGTAGCACAAATCTCATCCAAATTGCCGGCGGTCTCCCCCACCTTGACCATGGCCCGCACGTGCGCCGGGAATATCTGGGGGTACTTAGCCAAATTCTCGGCCAACCCCTCGCCCTCGGCCAGAGCCGGTGCCACCTCCTCCAGCACTTTGCGCAGCCGCGGATGCACCCGCGTTTGCAGGGCCGTGGCCGAATCATGGAGGGAAACCCCCGCCCGCAGCAACTCGTGGAGCTGAGCGTAGAAGTTGCCCAGAGCACCCGCCGAGATGGGCCTCAGCGGATACCACGGCGACTGGTGAACTTTGTTAACAGTCGGCTGCGTCCTTTGTTCCCCCCCATTATCCACCGGTACCAACCGATGTATACTTAGCCCCTTCTGGCGCAACTTGACGGTGGCCAGCATCCGCGAAGGGGCCGGAATGGTCCCGGTTATCTGGTCGCCGTCGGGAGTTGTCCCTTCATATCTATATATGGGCATTAGCAGTAATGGTTAAGGGGAGGTCTGCGGGCGGTTGCCGCGAAACATTTTCTCGTATAGCTTACCATACATGCCGGGATAAGTCCACGAATTGGGCCGGGCGATGACTGTATGAGCAATGATTATTCTCGCCAACCAAAGCCAGCCGTCAGCACCAGTGCGTCGCGGCGGCACTGGGTTGTGCTGGGGCTAATCATGGCCATTGGCATCAGTCTCCGCTTTTATGGCTTGTATTGGGGCTATCCGGTCCATCTGCACTGTGATGAGAATAGTATGGTGCGCTGCCGTTCTACTTGCTTCTACTGCTTTTAGCACCAGCGATGGGCATCAGTAAACTTCTGGGGCGGGGCGCAGATGTTAATGCCCTATCCTTGGTTGTCGGCCGCACGATTTCAGCCCTGGCCGATACCGCCAGTATCTACCTCGTCTACCTAATTGGCCGCCGGGCCTTCGGCACCCGGGGGGGACTAATTGCCGCTGCCCTTTATGCTACTGCCCTGCTACCGATGCGGGAAGCTCATTTCTTCACGGTTGACCCGGTAGCCAACCTGACGCTGCTAACATTTCTGCTGCTGGCACTACGGCTCAGCCAGAACCCCACTTTCCGTAACTACCTGTGGTGTGGATTAGGACTGGGGCTGGCACTGTCATCCAAGACTTCAGTGTTGCCGTTGCTGCCGCTCCCAGTGATAATCTGGCTGGTGGGACTCAAATCGAGGATGGAGACTGGTCCAGACCGGCCCAGCGTGGCCAAAACGCGACTGGCGGCAGTAGCCTTGCTCGCAGTGGGCCTGATGCCACTGCTGTTGTGGGAGCATTTTCGGGAGACAGCTCGGACTACGGCTGCGGGTCAGTTGCTGGGCTCCAATCCTTCTCACGCAATTGCTGCCCAACATGGACCGATATTTTGGGAGCAGCAAATCACCGCCACCCTGGCGAGCATTGATGCAGCAACAGTAAAGCTGGCCGCTTTATTCGGCATGTTGGCCCTCACCGTGGTGGTGATAACCCTGAGCCGGCGGGGTAGGCAACTCGCGGCGGCAGCCTGGAGAACCAAAGGTGATATTGTGGGGTGTTTGGGTGGCGCCGTCGCTGTTTTCTTGGTCCTCAATCCTCACGCGTTACTCAGCCCGGCACACTTCTGGCTACCGACTGATAGCTGGAAAATCACGTGGAATATTCTGAATGCCGCCGGTGCCTACCGCCAGTTGCCCTTTGCCTGGAATTTCCAATTTGTGGGCACCCAGCCGTATGTCTACCAGTTGGTCCACATCTATCCCTATGCCCTGGGCTGGCCGCTGATGATTCTTTCACTGGCGGGTGTACTGTACTGGCTGGCACGACTGGTGAGGGGAAAGGTGGGCCGGGCCTGGCCGGTGGCAGTCGCGATGCTGCTGCTCCTGGCCGCCACCGGAACTATGTGGATGAAGATGACCCGCTATGTGCTGCCTCAAATTCCACTGTTGTGCTTACT
>JALGTV010000044.1 GCA_029821215.1 Candidatus Zipacnadia bacterium
CGGCCAGCTTCTCGGCGGCATCCATGGCCCGGTAATACATCCAACTGTAAGCCAGCAAGGTGCAGTCAGTTCCCTCGCGAGCAACCTTGGCTACACCAATTGGCACTGTGTACTCCTCTTCAGGGACCTCGCCGCGTTCGGTGAGGGCATGCTGATGCTCAATGAAGATCACCGGGTTATCGTCGCGGATGGCCGACTTCAGCAGGCCCTTGGCATCATAAGCGGTAGCCGGCACGACCACCTTCAGGCCCGGGAACATGGTCACTACCGCCTCCAGGCTTTGGGAGTGTTGGCCAGCATAGCCGCGCCCGCCGCCAATGCTGGTGCGAATGGTCAGGGGGATTTTGGCCTTGCCCCCGAACATATAGCGGGCTTTAGCGGCTTGATTGCCCACCTGGTCCATAGCCATGAGAATAAAATCAATATACATTATCTCTACTACAGGCCGCATCCCCGCCATCGCCGCCCCTACACCGGTGCCGACGATGGCGGCCTCGGATATGGCGGTGTTGAAAACGCGGTTCCGCCCGAATACCTCCAGCAGCCCCCGAGTGGCCCCGAAGGCGCCGCCATAGTCGGCCACGTCCTCCCCGTAGACAATAACGCGCCTATCGCGCAGCATCTCTTCGGTAAGGGCTTCGGCGATGGCGTGACGGAACAGTATTCGGCCCTGGCCATCGCGCCGTATCTTGGTGGGTTGCTCGTCCAGTGCCTCGGGGGGCGTGGCCCATTGGGGATCAATCTCATCCGAAGTAGTATCAGCGAACAAGCCCTGATAGATCGTCTCCGGATCTGGATCAGTGGCCTGGGCAGCAAAAAGGGTGGCTTGCTCAATGCGCTGAGCGACTGCCTGACGGTGCTCAGCCAGTTGCTGCTGGGTAGCGACTTCTGCCTGGAGAAGCTGATTGCCAAAGGACTCAACGGGATCACGTTGTGCCCAGGCCTGCTCTTCTCGCTCGCTGCGGTATGTCTCCCGAGTATCCGACAGCGAGTGGCCCATGTACCGGTAAGTCATACACTCCAGCAGCACTGGGCCTTCGCCGCGGCGGCACACTTCAGCCCCTCGGCTTACCGCGTCTCTGACCGCCAACACATCCATACCGTTGACCACTTCAGCGTGCATATTCACGAGGTTATAGCCGGCCCCGCGGCGGGCCAGGCAATCAATACCAGTAACCTCGCCGGCCTGCTGGCCGGTCATTCCGTACTGGTTATTCTCGATGAGGAAAATGACGGGAGTACCACGCTCAAACTGGGCCATAGTGGCGAAATTGTACGCCTCGTGGCAGATACCATTATTAGCAGCTCCATCACCTACCAGACAGACGACTATTCTTTGGTTGCCCAGCTTATCGCAAGCCATAGCGGCCCCGGTGGCGATGGCATAAGAGCCGCCGACAATGGCATTGGCCCCCAGATGGCCGACATTGAAGTCAGCAATGTGCATGCCACCGCCCCGGCCGCGACAATAGCCCTCCTCCTTGCCAAAAAGCTCAGCCATGGTGCGATTGAGATGTACCTGGATTGCCTGCTGGAGGAGTTGGTCATCCTCCTGGGCCTCGTCAGGGCCAATGAAGTCAGATAGCTGCTCCTCAGAGGCGCCCAGCAGAGCGTAGAAGCCTTTGGCAATGGAGTGGCCGTGGCCGCGGTGGGTGCTGGTGATGTGGTCATCGGGACGAATTGCTGACATCGTACCGGTCGCCACCGCCTCCTGACCCAGGGACAGGTGGGTAGCGCCGATGAACTTGTAGTCACTCAGCGGTTTGAACTTGCCCTGCTTCAGTCGGGCCACCATCTGCTCAAAATGGCGGATGTATAGTAAACAGTCGTAAAGGTTCAGCGCCTCTTCGGGGGTAAGGCCGGCCGCTAATTCGGCGGCCAAATCGCCGGTATAGACAAACTTGGGTATCGGCGGGAAGGTAAGCTGGTCCGGCTGGAACTCCGGCAATACATCTATCTCTCGCGGCATCGCTCAAACTCCTTCGGTAATAACGGGCAGCGGCAGTCAGTATCTCCGCTGGCGCTATCGTCGTGATGGGTGGTTAGGTTAAGCCGTTGATAAGCTGTTCAATTTCATCTATTTCCTGTTGGTTGCTCAAGACTCCAAATTCCAGATCATAGGTACGTTGTTGGCCGGGCGCTAGGCTTATCACCCGTCCTGCCTCCCGCTCGGCCGGCCGGGTATGGCCCGTGGCCGTGCACGGCTCCATCCCAGTGACGTAGTGGTTTATCCCCGGCATCTTCCACTGCAGCATCCAGGGTAGTATTTCTATGTTAAACTTAATATACAGGCCCAGTCCCTGGTCATGGTTGAAGTGGCGGTTGGCAAAGGCAACATAAGTGGTGCCATCGGATTGGCCGGCCAGCCGGTGGCAGTAGACCATCTCCTCCTGGCCGGTCTGAGGAGCGGGAAACTGCCGCCACTGGTCCACAAATTGCTCGGCGAATTCATTATGAGGAATGACCTCGGCCGAGGGAATCAAATACTCGCCCCCTTCATCAAGGAGCGGAAAACCCAGGTTAGCGTGGTAAAGCAGCATGTGATCCTGCTCAGCAAATCCTTCATTAGTTACCACGTCCTGGATCCATATTTTATTTTCGCCCAGCTTAGTAGAAATCTTGCGGTTGAGCACCAAATTAGGCCCGAATACCATGGCCTCCCGCATCTTAGCTTGGGCCCACATCACATAATCATCCCCCTGCCAGGCACCATCCACATAAAGATTCTCAGCCGGCACGTGCGAGATTCGGCCATGCAGACCCAACCCTTCTTCGGCCTCCATACCACCTTCCGGGTCTTGGTGGGGATGGCCAAACCATGTCAACCCACAGGTAACCAGCAGGCCGCCGGCAAAGCTGCGCAGCCAGCCAAAGCCGGGCGGTTCGAAATAACTGGGGTGGACTTCACCGATCGGTGAGCGCCAGCATAAGGATATTCCCTTATAATCAGCGCGAGAAATATCCAATGCCCGGTTAGCAACAGCAGTAAACGACAAGCCACCGCCGGTGCGAAATAGCACTGCTTCACAGCCCTCCCGTTTGCCGCCCCTGAGACTCACCCGTTGGACCTCAGCCAGTTGGTCAATGTTGCCGATTTTTTCAAGCAACTGCTGTTTGGTGTACTGGCGCCCAAATACTTTTGCCATAATCAGTCCTTCTTTCGTTCTGTTGAATGAACGTCACAATCCCTGACAACCGTCGGCTTATATATATTTCCTTGGTCATAGGAGTTTTCCTCCCCTGATTGCCAGAGGGATAAGCCAGCGGAGTCAGGAATATGAACTATGAAACTCGTTAACGGAAAGGAGATAAGTAGTATGGCTTTGTTACAGATCACTGTGCTGCCCTTGGGTACCGGCACGCCCAGCGTAAGTAAGTTCATCGCCGAAGCCGTCACAGTAGCCGAGGACAGCGGGATTACCTACCAAATAACGCCGATGAGCACTTGTTTGGAAGGATCGCTGGCGGAAGTGGTCTCAGTAGCGGTGCGGATGCACGAGGCCTGTTTTGATGAGAATGTGCAGCGGGTGGTAACCGCAATAACCATTGACGACCGGCGCGACAAAGAGGCTACTCTGCACCACAAAGTAGCAGCGATCGAGGAGAACGTCGCTGAGCGTTAATCGGCTGCGCGCATTGCCAAGGTCCTAAGCTTCCCGTTCATCGGCATAGGAAGCTATGACATATTGTATGCCCTGCTTAAGTTCAGTGGTATTGATGCGCCCGCCTAAGAATTCGGCTTGGAGCAGTTTGTTAAGCTCGCCGAATAGCTGGCTACGACTCTTGCCCTCCTGAACCCAGGTATCAATCTGGTAGTGCAGGTGAGTAAGTCGGTGGGCGGGGATTTGGTTGATATAGTCCTGAATTACCGCACCCACCTGGCGTGGGTCATGGGTAGCTACCTTCTCCCCGTCCTCGGGATGGAGGTAGGAGAACTCTCCCGCATTGTAATCATAGGTGACATTAATCTGTGCTGTTGAGCCGCCCGGGGTCTCATAAATGACGGCAATGTTAGTGATAGCCTCCGAAGAACGGGACCAATGGGAACACTCGTAGCGCAGGTTTCCATATCCTATTCGCTGCTCTTGAGGCTCGGTGTAACGTTTGACAATCTCGTCAAGGCGGTTGGTCAACCACTCTAAGGGTGTTAACTGCTCCTGGGTAGCTTTTGCTTTTTCCATAATAAAGTCACTCACTATTAGTGTACCACAGTTTGCCCTCGGAAGCAACTATGCTGGATCGGGCTCTGTTGCCCAACTGGCAACCATAAAGGATTTGCCGAGGCGAGCAGCGAAACTTTTATTATATTGGGCATCGGTCCAATTTGAACAGATAGTGCATTGATACCTGCCAAGGAAGTTGCCCGGGCGGGGCAGATCAAAGACCTTTAGATTCTGCGGAATGCTCCCCACTGCTACTGGGAGACTCAGTGGGAGGAGGAAGTCTTCTCGCTAAGCTGGAGTGGTCGGTAGAGTATTTGTAACTCTGGCCGGTGCCTTTTTGTGGTCAGCTTAGTAGGCGGGTGAGAGTGGTGGCTCGACAAATTATCCATATAGATATGGATGCTTTCTTCGCGGCTATTGAGCAGCGGGATAATCCTCAGTTGCGGGGCAAGCCGGTAATAGTGGGCGGCGATCCTGACGGGCGAGGAGTAGTTTCGTCTGCTTCTTATGAAGCGCGGCAATATGGGGTAAAGTCAGCGATGCCGTGTGGCCAGGCCCGCCGACGGTGCCCACCGGCGGTCTTTCTGCGGGTGAATATGGACAAGTATAAGCAGGTGTCTGCTCAGGTAATGCAAATCCTGGGCGAGTACACGCCGCTGGTGGAGCAGGTCTCGGTGGATGAAGCCTTTTTAGATGTTACCGGTTCGCGCCAGCTATTTGGGACCGCTGAGCAGATTGCCACGGAAATCCGCTGGCGCATAAAGCAGCAGGTGGAGCTGAATGCGTCGGTGGGAGTGGCGCCTAACAAGTTTGTGGCTAAAATGGCTTCAGAAAAAGCCAAGCCGGATGGTTTGGTGGTCATTGAGGCCGAAGAAGTAGAAGACTTTCTGGGTGACCTGCCAGTGACCCAGCTTTGGGGAGTGGGGGGCAGTACAGCCAGGCGGCTCCACAAGTTGGGGATTGACACAGTAGGGCAATTGCGGCAGTATCCTCAGGAGATGCTGGTGGAGCACTTCGGCAAGCAAGGTCGGCACTTGTATCGGCTGGCCCGGGGCCAGGATGACAGCCCGGTTCAGCCGGAGGGCGAGCGCAAGTCAGTTAGTCATGAGACTACCTTTGCCCAGGATACTGCTGATCCGGAGGTATTGCGAGCTACCTTGCTGGAGCTGTCCGAGCAGGTAGGGCGACGGCTACGGGCCCATAATTTGCTGGGACGTACCATAACCCTCAAGCTGCGTTTTGCTGACTTCACCACCATTACCCGCAGCGAGACTCGAGCCGAGCCGATGGCCGCCGATGAGCAGATATACACGACGGCAGCGAGTCTACTGGAGAAGATAAAGCTGGGCAGGCGAAAGGTACGATTGATTGGGGTGGGGGTAGGCAATTTCGGGCAGAGTGGTCAACTCAGCCTGTGGGACACCTCTGATGGCAAACGCCCACCAGTAGACCAATCAATTGACGAGTTGCGAGAGCGCTTCGGCCCTGATAGCATCAAGCGCGCCCGCTTGATAGACGAGTGAATTCATGTCGGGGCATCCTTCGGCAAGCTCAGGACAGAGAGGATGCCCTCTGAATGTTGTTTATCGCGTAGGCGGGGTTCTCTCCTTCGGCATGCTCAGGACGGTGAGCTTGCCGAACCGCAACCCCGCTGGGATTGGCGCAGGTTGAGAACCTGCGCTACGCGGGAGGGGGGACTTGTCCGCCGAAGCTGCTTTAGCAGCGAAGGTGGAAGGCGGGCTTTAGCAACGGCAATCGGGGCACCCTTCAGCAAGCTCATGGCAGGGCGGATGCCCCTCGCACAGGTCCTGGAGCAGTCTCTGAATAGTAGCTCTATCTCTGCGGTAGCCCCCTATCCGCCAGCTACCGAGGAACACCGGCAACTGAACGGTTGCCAACTCCCCTCATTTATGATAAAACTATTAGTGCTTTTCAGGGGCGCATTAGGACGAGGATGTGACGACGTTGACCAATATATGGCAATTAGCTCGCCCGAGCATCAAAAAGATTAAGCCCTACTCGCCGGGCAAATCCTCACAGGAGGTCAAGGAGGAGTTAGGCATTGCGGAAGTTACCAAACTGGCCTCTAATGAGAATCCACTGGGGCCGTCGCCCCAGGCAGTTGCCGCTATGCAACAAGCGGCAGACAGCGTCTACGTGTATCCTGACCCGCTGTGCCGGGACCTGACGGAAGCATTGGCTGATCACTGGGAGGTTGATCCGGAGGGCATTGTGGTGGGCCGGGGTTCTGACGAAGTAATTCATATGCTGGGGCTGGCCTTTGTGAATCCGGGTGACGAAGTCATATACTCTGACCCGCCCTTTGCCCTGTACCCGCTCACCACCACCATAATGGACAGCCAGGCCGTTGCCGTACCCCACCGCAACTTTGTCCACGATTTGCCGGCGATAGCTGAGGCCATAACAGATAAAACTAAAATGATTTTTATCTCCAATCCCTATAATCCAACGGGCACTATTGTTACTGCTGGCCAAGTGGACGAGTTTATGGACCGCGTGCCTGATCACGTAGTTGTGGTATTTGATGAGGCCTACTATGAGTATGTAGATGACACGGAGTTTGGAGAAGGGATGCCGTACGTCCGGGAGGGCCGAGCGGCCATTGTCCTACGGACTTTCTCCAAGGCGTATGCGCTGGCCGGATTACGTATTGGCTACGGGATGGCACCGCCCCCGCTATCGGCGGTGCTCAAGCAGGTGCGGCCACCATTCAATGTGGCGGGTATGGCCCAGGCGGCGGCCCTGGCCAGCCTCCAAGACCCGCACCAGGTACAGCGGAGCCAGCGAATGGTCCAAGAAGGCAAGCAATATTTGTATAATAAGTTTGACGAAATGGGGCTGGATTATGTCCCGACCCAGGCCAACTTTATCCTGGTGGATGTAGGTATTGACTCACAAGAGTGCTTTGACGCGTTAATGCGGCAGGGGGTTACGGTGCGGACTGGAGACATATTCGGTCTGCCCACTCATATTCGGGTGACGATTGGCACCGCCGAACAGAACGAGCGGTTTATTGGGGCGCTGGGGGAGGTTTTGTCCTCATAGCCGACCGGTTCATAGAGGGCTAATAGCTTAGATACTGACTCCTCATACAAAAGGATAACGCACATACATGATTATTGTGATGACATCTGGTGCTGCCGAAGAGGATATTGCCCGAGTGATCCAGCGGCTGGAGCAGGACGGATATGGCCACCATATTTCTCACGGCGTGGAGCGAACCGTCATCGGCGCAGTCGGGGCACCGGAGGCAGAGAAGGAGCAGCTCGCCGACCAGCTTTCGCGGCTGCCCATGGTGGAGCGGGTGGTGCCGATTCTGAAGCCCTACAAGCTGGTCAGCCGGGAGTACCACCCCGAGACTGGGGTAGTCAAAGTGGGCCCAGCCCACTTCGGCGACGAGAAGATAGCCGTGATTGCCGGACCGTGCGCGGTAGAATCGGAAGAACAAGTACTGGAGGCTGCTCAAGTGGTAAAGGCGGCTGGAGCCGTGGCCCTGCGGGGTGGGGCTTATAAGCCGCGGACCTCGCCATATTCGTTCCAGGGCCTGGGGGAGGAGGGCTTGGACTTGTTAGCCAAAGCCCGGGAGCTGACTGGGTTGCCAGTGGTTAGCGAAGTAATGGCTCCCCGGCAAATTGAAGGTATGATTGATCGGGTGGATGCTTTGCAAGTCGGGGCCCGGAATATGCACAACTATGACCTGCTGCGGGAAGTGGGCCAGACAGGCATGCCAATACTGCTCAAGCGGGGCTTTGCAGCCACTGTTCAGGAATGGCTGCGGGCGGCGGAGTATGTAGCAGCCAGTGGTAATCTGGATATTATTATGTGTGAGCGCGGAGTGCGGACGTTTGAGACTGAAACTCGGTTTACTTTTGATCTGGCGGGCATGGCGGCGGCCAAGCAAGAGACATACTTGCCTATCATTGCTGATCCCAGCCATACGACGGGCGATTATCGCCTGGTGGGGCCGATGGCGCTGGCGGCGGTGGCTGCCGGTGCAGATGGGCTAATGATTGAAGTCCATCCTCACCCTGATCAGGCATTATCGGATGGCCCCCAATCGTTGACGCCCGCCAGCTTTAAGCGGCTGATGGACCAAGTGCGGACAGTAGCGGCCGCCGTAGGCCGAGAAATGGCATAAGGACTGCGCGGGGCTGAAGGTGAACAATGATATATCCACGTGCTGCGGTAATTGGTATTGGCTTAATTGGTGGTTCATTTGCTCTGGCGGCGAAGCGAGCGGGAGCAGTGGGCCATATTGTCGGTGTGGCCCGTTCCAGGGCTACGCGGCAGGCAGCCCTGGAGGTAGGAGCAGCCGATGAAGTTACCGGTGATGCCGCCGAAGCAGCAGCCAACGCCGACCTGGTGTATGTGGCCACTCCGGTAGGGGCTATGCCCGGTATTTTCCAACAGATTAGCCCCACCTTATCTCCCAATGTCCTCGTCACTGATGCGGGCAGCACGAAGGCCGAAGTAGTGGCTGCTGCCCGGGATTTGCTACCTCCCGAGGTGACATTCATTGGTGGGCATCCGCTGGCTGGCTCCGAGCAAACCGGCCCCCGCGCCGCCCGCGCGGATTTGTTTGCGGGCCACAGCTATTTCCTGACCCCTGATGAACAAGACAATACTGACGATCTGAACGATTTGGTAGAGCTGGTTAAGGCCCTGGGAGCCTTGCCCGTCCTCACCAGTCCCCAGCGTCATGACCAGATAGTGGCCGCCACCAGTCATCTCCCTCACGTAGTGGCGGCTGCGCTGGCGAATGCGGTGGGCGAGACAGTAGGTGACGAAGAGAAAATTGAAGATTTTATGGGGACCGGCTTTGTTGATACTACTCGGCTGGCCGCCGGTTCGCCCCAGTTGTGGCGGGACATCTTTGTAACTAACCGAGAATATGTGAGCCAAACAATTTCAGCACTCTCGGAGCAATTGCAGCGATGGGGCCAGGCCTTGAGCAGGAGCGATGCTGAGCAGATAGAGGAGTTGTTAGAGGAGGCCCGACGGTGGCGGGAGAAGCTACGGTGAGCCTGCTGCGGGTCAAGGGGCCAGTTGAGGCGATAGCGGGAACTGTCACGGTGCCAGGAGACAAGTCTATCTCCCACCGCGCCCTTATCCTCGGGGCGCTGGCCCGCGGACGTACGCCGGTTAGCGGGCTGCTGACTGCCGAGGATTGCATCAACACTGCTCGCGCTCTGGTCCAGATGGGGGTGGAGATTGACAACTTAGGCCAGAGTAGTGTGGTCATTGATGGTGTTGGTCTCCGCGGCCTGCGGTCACCAACAGGAGTATTGGATCTGGGCAATTCAGGCACGGGAATGCGGCTGTTGATGGGGGTAGTGGCCGGTCAAGATTTTGCCGCCACACTAACCGGGGATGAATCCCTGCGGCAGCGGCCCATGGACCGTATCGCTCAGCCCTTAGGGCAAATGGGCATCAAGGTCGCTGGGCAGGGCGAGCAGTGTCTGCCCCCGGTTACAGTATGGGGAGGCAATCCCCGGCCGATCACCTATCAGACGCCGATGGCCAGTGCCCAGGTGAAGTCGGCGGTGCTGCTGGCGGGGCTGAATGCGCCGGGCACCACGACGGTTATTGAGCCGGCCCGCTCTCGCGACCACACCGAGCGGATGCTGGCGGCGCTGGGCGCTCAGGTATCCGTGGATGGGCTTCAGGTGAGCGTGGAAGGCAATCCTGATCTGAGCGGGCGCGAGATGGTGGTACCCGGTGATTTTTCATCAGCAGCATTTCTGCTGGTGGCCGCTTTGTTGATCCCTGGCTCGGAGGTGACGGTCGGCGGCATACTGTTGAATTCTACTCGCACTGGTCTGCTGGAGATATTGGGGCGGATGGGGGCTAAGCTGGAAGTTAGCAACCGGCGGCAGGCAACTGGTGAACCCGTAGGGGACATCACCGCCCGCGCCAGCCAGTTGAGCGCTACCCAGGTGGGCGGTGAGGTGATTCCCCGCATGCTGGACGAGGTCCCCATTCTGGCACTGGCAGCCACTCAAGCTGAAGGACAGACCGTCATCAGAGACGCTGAGGAGCTGCGAGTGAAAGAGTCGGACCGGCTGGCGGCCACGGCCCAGGTACTGTCGGCGCTGGGAGCAACAATTCAGCAGCAGCCCGACGGCCTGGTCATTGATGGCCCGACCCGGTTGCAGGGAGCCGAGGTTGACAGTTTTGGGGATCATCGCATTGCTATGATGGCCGTCGTGGCCGGTCTAATCGCCGAAGGACAATCGGTAGTTACCAATACCCAGTGTATTTCCACCTCTTTTCCTGAATTTGCAGACTTGCTGAGAGATTTAGGAGCCAGAGTTGATGAGAAATAACCCAGGAGCGGGCAACAAAAAGTGTAGTGTCGCCATTGACGGGCCGGCCGGGTCAGGCAAGAGCACGGTGGCCCGGAAGTTAGCCCGGCGGCTGGGATATACCTATGTGGACAGCGGCGCGACGTACCGCGCCGTAGCCTACAAAGTCCTCTCCTCGGGTTTACAGGCAAATAAGGATGCTGACGAGATTGGCCAAGTAGCCGGGCGGCTCTGCTTTGAGTTCCGTGATGTGGACGGCCAGCCTCATCTATTCGTGGACGGTGAGGATGTAGAAGAAGCGATACGCACACCCGAGGTAGGGAACCTATCCTCACCGGTATCGGCGATACCCCAGGTCCGGGAGCATCTGGTGGCGGCCCAGCGGCAGATGGCTAAAGACAGTGGGGTAGTGATGGAGGGCCGGGATATTGGTACGGTGGTACTGCCTGGAGCCGATGTGAAGATATTCCTGACCGCCTCGGTACAGGAGCGGGCTCGCCGCCGCCAACAGCAATTGCAGGAAAAGGGTATTTACCGGGACTTGGCCGAGATATTGCAGCAGCAGCAGCAACGTGATGACCGGGACAGCTCGCGGGACCTATCTCCACTGCGGCAGGCTGAAGATGCCACCAAAATCGTTACTGACGGGATGAGCGAGGATGAAGTAGTGGACCTGCTGGAGAAGATAGTCCGGCAGGCCGAGGCCACCAAGGAGTAGCACGTAATGCATAAAACTCCCGAGCCTATCCGCTCCTGGACCTGGCCGCACTATGAGTTAGTGCGAATATTTTTGCCTAAAATATGGCAGTTGTTGGGCGGGTGGCGCATAGCAGGCCAACAGCACATCCCAGCGGAAGGCGGGGCCGTTATCGCCCCCAACCATGTCTCATATTTTGACCCACCGGCGGTCGGTGCCTCACTACCGCGGCGCACTTACTACTTTGCCAAAAAAGAGCTATTTGCCATTCCTGTCTTTGGCTGGCTTATTCGCAAGTGTTACGCCTTTCCGGTGGATCGGGAAGGTAGTGACCATACGGCATTCCGCCATGCGATACGATTGCTCCAGGCCGGCGAACTGCTAATGGTATTTCCTGAGGGGCGCCGCAGCCAGGATGGTAACCTGGAAGAAGGGGGCATTGGCGCTGCCCTTATCGCATCGCGGGCCGGTGTACCCCTTATCCCCTGCTCGGTGTGGGGCACTGACGTGGTGCTGCCTCGCGGGGCATGGTTCCTACACACTGGCTTGGTGCAGGTCAGTTTCGCCCGACCTATCGCTTTTCCCAGCTCCGACAGCCAGCGGCTAAACAAAGACCAACTGCAACAGATCACTGAGCAAGTGATGGCGGCCATCGCCGAGTTGCGCCGAGAACAAGAAGAATTCACTCGCCAGTCCAAAGGCAATATGAGCCAGCAGGCTGGCCAATCTACAAGGTGATTATGCTCGGCCTTATGGATAACGTACATCAGGAGAGTTGGTAGAGGATGACGCAGCAGCCTGGTACGAGAAAACCGGTTCGCCCCACCGAGAAGCCAGCAGAGGTCGCTGAAGCGATACGAGGTGCCGTTCACAGCAATGATCCCTGGGCTTTGCAGAACCTTATCAGCGGCTATCATGCGATAGACATCGCCTTTGCCATGCGGGAGCTAAATGTGGAGGAGCGCGAGGCGGTGTTTGCCCTGCTGGAGGCCGAGGAAGCGGGGGTGGTGTTGGAGGAGGTTGATGAGGAAATTGGCCTGGATTTGACTGACTCCACCGAAGAGGACCAGCTCGCCGAAATCATAGACGCTATGCCACCTGACGCCGGGACTGACGTGGTCAGCCGGCTTGATGAGGATAAAGCCCACCGCATCCTGGAGCGGATTCCTGCAGAAGAATCAAAAGAATTGCGGGAACTGATGCAGTTTGGTCCGGAGACAGCCGGGGGCCTGATGACTCCCGAAGTGGTTTATGCCCCTCCGGATATCACACCAGCACAGATGATTGCTCACCTACGCAACCAACAGGTACCCCCGGAAATCCTGACGTACGTATATGTGGTAGATGAGAAGAGCCGGCGGCTGCTGGGAGTGGTAGATATGCCTGAGCTGATTACGGCTCCTCCCCACCAGCCCCTGGCCGAGTCAATGGTCACGGATGTGGTTACCGTGCATCCGGATACTGATCGAGCGGAAGTGGTACGCCTGGTAGATAACTACGACCTGATGGCGCTACCGGTAGTAGACGATGACAGCCGCTTGGTGGGCGTGGTCACCATAGATGATGTTATTGATGCCATTCAGGAGGAGCACACCGAGGACATATCCCATTTTGGGGGCACCGAAGCCGAGGCTCTGGCCACTGCCTCCAGCGTGCGGGTAGCCCGTTTGCGCCTGCCCTGGCTGCTGATCTGCCTGGCTGGTTGCTTCGTATCGGCAACCGTTGTGAGACTATTCACTGACGGTGTCCTGGCCCCTCTGATAGCCTTAGCGGCCTTTATCCCGGTAATCACGGACATGAGTGGCAACAGTGGTCTGCAGTCCTCCACTATTATGGTACGGGCCCTCGCGCTGGGCCTAATAAGTAGGGGGAGTATTTATAAGTTGCTGCTGAAAGAGGGCCTTACCGCGGTGGTGCTGGGGTTGACCTGTGGGGTAGTGGGCGGAATGGGGGCAGCCCTGTTCCTGGGGAATATGGCCTATGCCCCCATCATCGGGCTGGCGCTGTGCTGCACTATTATCTGGGCGGCGACGATGGGCACCATTATGCCCCTAATCTTCAACCGACTTAACATTGATCCTGCCCTCGCCTCCGGCCCCCTCGTCACGACCCTCTGTGACAGCTTCTCCCTGCTCATCTACTTTGGGATAACGCTACTGCTGATGCGGGTAGTAGGGTTGGGTTAGCCAGGCCATCTATAAGCCAGCTTGTATTATGACTGGCTGATGCAACCGTCCGCCCGAGCACCGCGGTTTATACCGTCTGCCCGGAGGGGTAGTCTTGCGGCTCGCTGGGGCTGAAGGTCACATACTTAGCTCCACCTCCATCCCATCACGAGCGGCCTGGACGTCCAGGTCCAGGCGCTGGGACATCTCCTCGGCAATCTCCCAGGGCTTATTCTTCAGCACATTCATGCCAAAATGGGTCAATATAGTTCGCTGGGGCCGGAGCTGGCTGATTATCTGCTCGGCATGCCACAGGCTCAGATGCCGAGAAGTGGCCGGGTGATCCCGCTCGGCCAACACTACATTTACTACCAGCAGATTGCAGTCCTGGTAATAGCCAGCCAAGGCGTCAAAATAAGCAGTGTCAACCAAAAATCCCACCCGCTGACCCGCAGATGAGAAGATTAGTCCATAGGTCTCAACGGTGTGTTGGTGGGCTACAGCCGAAATGGAGACATCGCCTAATTGGATAGTGGCCGCCATCAGTCAGAGTTATCACCCGCTCGGGAAGCGTCTGGACATAGCGACAGATGGGGGAGTCGCCTGCCAGTGCCTCCCCGGAGGCCAGCAGGCACCCGCGGTGCTGGTAGCCGCCTTGGGTCATCGCCTCAATTAGGACGTTGGCGTCAGTGCAATGATCAATGTGATGATGGGAGACAATAATGGCATCCAACCG
>JALGTV010000045.1 GCA_029821215.1 Candidatus Zipacnadia bacterium
ATCACTAAATTTTGCTAAACAGTTCACCACTTCGTTCACTCGTTGCAGGTCAATCGCTACCAGGGCCACCGGCAGGTCAGGCTCGCTTTGCCAATATTGCTGGGCCGCCTGCAGCGTAACCCCAGCCAGCTCTCCACCTGTCATTTCCGGGTGTTGCTGCAGATGCCGCAGGATGTCGGCCCACGGCAGGCCCGGACTATACGTGGGCCCGGGCGGACCTACCAGATAGCATGCGGCGTCATGCAACTGGGCTACCACCTCCACAGTCGCCCCATAACAGCACTCCAGGAATATCACCTCTATTGGCTCGGACACAGCTTGCTCGACGGCCGTCCTTACCGTCCAGGCCAGGTGCTCACCGCTTAGTGGCTTCGGGGCAGTCGATATCTCCGCCCCCGACCATGGGGGCTGACTGTGACCCATGATAAGTAACGCATAATGCTGAGCCGGAGCCTTTTGCATCGCCCATTTGATAAAGTTCGCTAACGGCAGATAGTTGTCAAACTCAATCAGGTCCAGTGATTGGTCCCGATAGTCACCTGATTGACTCGCAGAATATCGCACCGCCACCAATCCCGCTCTACCGTCTTCCTCCCTATTTACCTGAACCACCACATTCACTTGGTGATTAGCTGTGTTCCCAGAAGCTGCTGCAAGTAGTGCTGGGCCGCCGACTCCAGCTTTCCCTCCCCATCCAGGTAGGCCATAATTGTCCAGCGGGCAGAGGACTCCGCAGCCGCAGGCACTGTTAGGGCCAAGATAATGCCCAGCCCGACACCGATAGCCACCAATATTTGTTGGGCGTGTTGGGCTATTCTCATATTTTCAAGGTTAGTTCGTACCTTCTCGGTCCGTTAATGCCGTAGCTGGCGATGGTGCCAGAGGCCCCGAGGTACATCGGGACGAAGTGGCCTATCCTGGCCGGCGGCCGAAGGACCGGGTGGAGGCATAGAAACAGTGCGGAAGTTGTGGATGTCGCTGAGTATCCAGCCGGTCTTCTCTTGACCGGCGGTTTGTACCAGAGGCGCGGGTTCGCCAGCTACGCGGCTGCCCACTACCCAGTAGTAGACTTTGTCACCACTGAAAGTGTAATCAGTGACTCGGTAGCGCATCACCGTCTGGCCTGTCCAGGCAATTATCGGACTCTGATAGACAGCCGGCTCGTTCAGGTTAGCATTATCATAGACAAATACCCGATACTCGCTGGCCCCTACCGAAGGCTGCCACTCAAAGGTTACGTCCTGAGGATTGACCGTGGTGCTGCCGTTGACGGGCAGACTCTGGATAGCGGGCTGGAAGTAGGTTATAGGTCCGACCGGAGCGCTGGCATCGCTGAGTGCATCAGCAGGGTCAACAGCAAACGCAACGTCCTCCAGGACCTGCTGCGCAATGGGAATCTGCACTCGGAGGGGATCAACTACCCCACGGATCTTGTAGTAGTAGGTGTCGCCGGGAGTCAATTCCAAATGATTGTAAGTAATGTCAACTGAGCCATCCGTTAAGCTCCCATCGCGGTCGAAGTATTGAAAAGTATCCGTAAAAGTCAGACCTACTTGCCGCTCCGGGGTGTCCTCAAAAAACTTCACGCTGCCCGAGACGGCACCCACCAGGTAGTTGCGGTTATCGGCCTCAGCAACAAAGCCCGGGCTCTCCCCCCGGTAGAAAAGCAAGTCAAAGGTGTTCTTGGCCTTATGAAGTATGTTTACACGGACATACGGCTCAGCACCACAACGCGACTGGAATAATTGCACATCAGCCTTAGGAGAGGCCTCTGGCCCCGGATGACCGCCGATACCCCACAGACCTAACAACAAAGCTACCGCCCAGCCCAGGCGTACCGAGCGGGTTACGTGCTTGGCGTGCTCTCGCTGGCGCACAATCTGCGGGGGGGTGTACATCGCATATACCTTATCGCCTGTGCGGGGAGACTGGCCGGATATGGTATGAGCTATGGAGAGCCTGGGCGCGACCCGTTCTATTTCGATCACGCCGACCTGGCGCATAGCTACTTGCTCAGCATCCGGTCGCCATTCGGGACGCTTAACCAGCATCCGCATGCCCGGCTCTATCCCTTCATTGCGGCCCCGGTTCAAAGTTATTTTTCCCTGCTCGTCAACCAGGTCCACGTTACCCCGAGGCACCCGGCTCCGCAACAACTGAGTGACCGTCTCCTCGGCCACCTGACGCAGCCCTTCGTTTAGCACCCGCACGTCGTCACCTTCCCAGCCGGGGATACGCTTGGTATAGCTGGTAACAATAGCGCCATTGAGTACCGCCTCATTGACCACATCCAGGGACGCGAGCTCCAACTGGGCGCGGCACTGGCCGGTGTTCGGATTGACCACTAACTGATGAAGAATAGCAGTTATGACCTTATCAGCCTGCAAAGCCTTGCCCAGTCGAACCTGCTCCAGTTCTGACAACGGTGGTTCCAGCGATAGCTCATTCAGCTTCCGCTCCATATCCGCCTGGGGGATGACTCTAAACTCCCCTGAGTCCTCCAGAGCCAGGGCTACGGCCGCCGTGGCCTTATTCACCAATAGCTGTTCATCCAGGCCTTTGGTGATGACTACCGGCAGGACGACCGCAGCGGTTACCTCGCCAATCATCTGCGCCCGGGCAGTACCCAAAGTCGCTGCATAGGGGACTACCAATAGTGCTATCAATACCCAAGCCACATATTTGTACAGCGGGTGGTGGTTTATCTGATGCATCCTCTTGTTCACCTTCCTGGTTGCCGATTAGACAACTTTAGTTCAGATATTCACAACATGCTATCACAAATTTAGGTTATCTGGCAAGCTTAGTTGCCGGGCATCAGACTAATTATCTATCGGTGCAACAGAAAGCTGCTTAGTACCGTGTTGCGCTGTCCGTCCTCAGCAATCGCAGTGACCTGGAGCAGGTACTGGCCAGAAGGCACCAGCGCACCGGTCTGGTTGCGAGTATTCCACAGGACCGTCTGCTGGCCGGCTGGCTGGCTTTGGCCAGCGCGTAGTTGCCGGACCAGGACACCAGATATGTTGCGTACTTCTATCCACACCTGCGCTGGCTGGGATAGAGTATAGATCATGGTCGGCCCGCCGCCACTACTGCTTGCTGTCGTCACATTAAGCCCCGAAATCACCAGCTCGCCGCGGCGGCCGGTATCCTCGGCCACAATCTGCAGATGTCGCACTGGCTGGCAGGCGGTGTACTGATAGCCGGATGCAGTGCGCATATACAAGCGGCGATCGGCAGCTTTATCCACCAGCACCAGCCGCACATCGTCCGGAACACTGGTCATGTCTGGCCAGCGCAAGGTGACCGGGGTTTGCATCATATTGGTGTGGACGGCCAGCGTCCAGGTCTGGGGGCCTTCCGGCTGGATGTCAACTGCATAATTGCTACCCGGGTCATGTTCAAAGGCCGCATACACATAGGGCCCGAAGTCCATCGCCGGAGGCTTACCCAAATCCTGACCCGGATCATAACCAACAGTAGCCGAGGCAGCTTGGCCCAGATAGGTGGAAGCATCCACACACCCCGCCGCGCTCACTTCCAAGGGCAGCAGCCAGCCGTCAGCAGGCACCGGCACCGCGGGTCGCTGCCTAGCCTCTTCCACTGATAGAGCCCCCGCTGGCCGGTTGACATGGAGGGTCAAGTCTTCGTGGGCCTGCAGCCAATAACCAGCATAGGGACTGAGAGCGGAGACGGCCCGGTAGCCACCCAGTATGTAAGCGAACAGCGAGCCATCCACCTTGCCGGCGCTCACTGCCGCCCAGAAGCTTTGCACCGTTTCCGTCTGGTCTTCTACCTGGATGCTGTATAGGTCAATTACCTCATCAAACGGATCGCCGATCATATTCCAGCCATCAACTAACTCAATAAGGGTGGGATCAGGCGGGCGGCTGCCTTCCTGACGCAAATCAGCGGCATCGTCCAGCTTTAGCCAGTAGCCATGGCCCAACCGCAAGCGGTCGGCAGGGGCATTAGGATACACGCGATAGCGGTTGCGCTCCGGCTGCCAGGTAGCCAGCAGTAACTCACCGGGCGGCACCTGCAACAGGGTGGCCGGATCAGTAGTCTCATAGCCGAACGGGACTGACATCATGCGCAGGCCCGCCGGGAAGGTATACAGAGCCGCCAGTTGGAAGTTAGCACCCGTGCTTCGCTGGCCGCTGACGACCCGAATGATGCGTTCGCGGGGTTGGGCAGTAAGTCCCACCGGATCGGGTCTTATCGTCATCGTGCCGGTGGGCACGTCCTGGAAGATGAAATTGTATGGTTCGGTGCCATCTCCGGGGTCAGTGAAGGTGCCGGCGCTGGTAGTTGTATCCAGAACATCTTCTTCATACAACAGTCTAACCAGCACATCGCCCACCGGTTGGCCAGTGGTAGCACTAACCACGCGGCCACTGATCGAGCCGGGCGGCTGCTGCTCAATTTGGATACTGATGCCAGTTGTCTTTGACGACTCGACTGTTGCCGACACGGTTGCCGACCGCTCATATCCGCAAGCTTCGGCCTCAACCTCGTAAGTGCCCGGCTGGACGCTGATTTCTACCTGGCCGTTGCTGTCAGTAGTACCTTTCTCCACCACGCTCCCTTCCAGCAACACCTCCACCACCGCCCCGGGAATAGCCAACAGGGTCTGCGCATCCTGCACCGTCACCCGAATGATGCCATCACCGGCAGTTAGCACAAAGTCGGCTCTGGTGACATTGCCGGTGGTAACTTCTACCAGTCTTTCCTCACTGCCATAGCCGACGGCGGCCCCGTCAGCCTCCACGAAGTAGTAACCAGGTGCCAGCCCACCGATGTCATAAGTGCCATCGGCGGCAGTCAGTGCAGAACCTTTCTCCTCACCCCGTTCGTATTCGTCCTCGTCGACTTGGGCCGGCCCTGTGCCCTCTTCTTCCTCTTCAATGGGCACGGCCTCGTAAACGGTTACCTCGACATTAGCCACGAACTCACCGGTAGCTTCCGAAGTTACTACACCAGCTATCGCGCCCGGTTCAGCTCGCTTGAGGGCAAAGTCCTGAACCACAGCCCCCATGGCAGGATGGGTGAAGCTCCCCTCGTAGTGGTCAATTTCATAGCCGGGTCGGAAGGCCTCTAAGGTATAGGACCCGGTTGGTACGCCATTCATTATCCAGGTCCCGTCGTCCTGGCAGCGAACGGCATATTTTACTTCCCCTCCCTGAATAGCACGGACAATCGGCTCCGGATTATGTAGTGCTTGGCCGCCTTCTAACGCCAGTACCCGGCCCTGGAAGCTGGCAGTACGTGCCCAGATGAACGTATTGCAAATCAGGTGGCTACGGTGGTTCTTACAGTGAGAGTATTCGTCTACCGTATGGTAGCCCCGGTTAATCTCCTCAAGTCCGAAGGCGAGATAGACCAAATGGGCACCGGTGGTGGAGTCGGCATACATCAGGCCAGCAGCACCACCACCACTGTAAGTGTAAATCGTGGTAGCATTACCTAATACGCGGATGACATCCGGGCGATTCGACCAATCAGCGGCATCCTGCCAGTTAGGTCCGTCACTCTCTATCGCTGGGGTCTGCAGGCTGTTAGGAGCGTCATCACTGTCGTAGCACGCCCAAGTAGCCCCGGTAACTGGCCCGCCATCTCCACTTAAAGTAAATCCGTACCCGCCGCCAACATCAGCGACGTAATCTGCCTGCAAGTAGTTAGTCAGGAAGCTATTGGTGGTAGTTCCGGCCATGGTTAAAGCCCAGGCAATATCCTCCCCAGAGATGAACAGCCGCCCGCCTCGGTCCAGGAACGAGGCTAAGTCCGCTTGTGAGGCGGCATCCACCAAAGAACCAGAGTTGGGACCAGTCCAGACATCACCCGTGTGCGGTGCGGCCCACACAATCCCGCGGCGCACCACTAACACCTCGCGGGTCGGCTGAGCATTCTCAGGGTCGGCTACTGCCTCGCTAGGATCTAATTGGTATTCCACCGTGGGTAGATAATATTGATAGACCGAAGGAGGAATGCGACCTCGGGAGATAATCCGCCAAATGTCGTAAGGCTCATCGTAAGGCCCGGCCATGGTGTCATAGTCAATATTGAAAATGTCCGGGTAGTCGCCCGGATTCCGTAGATAATAGCTCTCCACTGGGTAGCCGGCCGGGTAGTCATTATTGTAGCCCAGCCTACCGATGTACTCTTGGCCTTCACAGTAATCATCTACAAAAAGCAAATTACCAGTCGGTGCAAACACCTCGGTACTGAAACCGTAGATATCATCGTAGGTCAGCGAATTGGCGGCATTATCAGTGACTTCAATGTCTATTATGTAATCGTGGGGAGTGTCCTCAGTTGTCCATTTACCAGAAAAAATACCGTCGCCCGCCTGGGCATCACCATTAGCCGGGTCACCGTCATCAAACAGTTCGGTGCTGCCCACCCGGGCGCAGTCAATTTCCAGGTATCTCTCACCATCATCGAAATTAGTGTCAAAACGAGTGGTGTATGTCGAGTAAATCTTCAGATTTGGGTCTTTAAAGTAGGCGCGAACACTGGCCACTCCAGAATCTTTATCAAAGACCTTGGCGTATACGGTTATCTCGGCGTTGGGTGCTGGCTGGCGATTATCCACGCTGGGAATCTCCAGCAACTCGGGGGGACGAGTATCGGTGAAGAAAGTAGCCCAGAGGTCCTCATTAGTCTGGGTGCCAGGGCCTCCGTCGGCAGCCCGGTTGGACTGGTAGATGACACGGATAGGCTGGCGGCTCGCGCCAGCAGTCCAGGTGGGATTGGTATTGTTCCCGTTGCTGGCGGCGCTCAGGTCTGATATTAGCACCGCCGCTGGCCCGCCAGTCTCGCCACTGGCTCCCATCCGCCAGATGTTGAAATTGCGGATGGTATCGCCCGTCTCCGTGAGTCGGTCAGAGGCAAAGGCGATGGTGGTAGCATTGGCCTGCCAGGCCGGCTCCTGGTCATTGGCCAGCGGATCACCGCCCCCATCACTGAGCGCGGTCAGGTTCTGCCCGTCCGCATCCATCAAATATATGCGTTTGACACTGTCTACTTCCGCAGTAAAAACGATCTCGTCGCGCCACGGCGACCAGGCAGGGTCAGTATCATCGCCCGGATTGACCGTTAGCTGCAGGGGCTGGCCTACTCCGGTAGAGCGCATCTTGAAGATGTCCCAGTTGCCATTGACATCAGACTGAAATGCAATCCAGTTGGTGTCGGGCGACCACGTCGGATGGCGCTTGTTACCTGGGCCGGTGGTTACCTGCGTAATCACTCCGCTACGAATTTCTACTATGTATATCTGCCAGGTACCGGTAGCATTAGAGGAAAAGGCGAATAGGTTACCACTGGGGTCATAAGCCGGCTCCCGCTCATCGGCTGCCGTATCGGTGATCTGCGTTTGCTCGGAGCCGTCCGGGCGCATTATCCATATATTGAAGTTGGGGTTGTCAGGAAGTTGGGGATCAATCCGTCCGTCCTGGTCGGAGTCAATTCCCTTGGAGACAAAGGCGACCCGATTTTGCTCGCCCGTGGGTGAGCCCCAGGGATCCAGTTCGTCAGTAGCTGCAGTTCCCACCGTCAAATCATCATCAGGGACCGGGCCGGGGCCCTGGGCAGGCCATACCTGCTCAGGGAGGGGAGGTAGTTTCTCGGTGATTATCGGGCGGTTGCTACCACCCAAGCCCTGGGCACTGGCTGGGGCGGAGGAGGCTGGCCACCAATTACCATGCCCGGATTGGGGAACGGCCCAATGGCAAAACAAGAAGAATAGTACCCCACATAACAGGAGGCACACTAATGCGGTGCGCAGAACGCGGCCCTGTTGCAATACCCTCACTCCTTAGCAAGCTACGATGATAACTGCAATTATCGCTATGGCTTACCGCAACAGTAACGGGCAGCCAACAGATGATGACTCCTTCCGTCATCCACTGCCTTCCCCGCTTCCCCCAGCACTGCTACCATTTCTCGTTTATTATGATATCACACTCTGGCACTCTTGGCAAGAGGCAACTGATTAAATAGCCGACGACCTGCGCTTACCCCAACAGGTTTGCACGTTAGCCGCCGTTATGAACGGCAGATTATGCGGGTGCCGGGAAGGTCAGATTCAAAGCCACTGCGGATTATAATGTCTACCTGTTGCTCAATGGCATACTCAACCGATGCCCGCTGTATTACGGTGGGAAACTGATCCCAACCCAGCAGTTCGGCACCGGTGATCTGTTCGATTCGCTGAGCATTCTCATCCCGTTTGGGATCAGCGTCATAAAGGCCATCCACGTCTGTGCACATAGTGGCTTCCGGTTGGCCCAAGGCGGCGGCTAAGGCTACCGCGGTAAGGTTGGACCCCCCCCGCCCCAAGACGGATACCTCATCACGGCCGGTACTTTCGTCGTAATAGTAGCCTTGGAAGCCAGCTACTATCGGCACTATTTCCCTGTCTATCAAACCAGCAATATTCGCTGTATCAACCATCTTGATCGTGGCATTCACCGCGCCATCCTGGGTAATTATGCCCGCTTCCCTACCCGTCAGCGAGCGGGCGGGACACCGCAGAGAATGCAGAGTCAAAGCCAGGGCGGAGTTGGCTCGCAGCTCGCCACTCATCAATAGCCGGGCATACTCGTAAGGATTAGGGGCAGAACCAATGCAAGCGGCCAGTTGTTCCAGCTTATCGGTGGCCCAATCAAAAGCCGACACTACGACGACCGGGACCAGACCCTGCCGGCGCAAAGGGAGAATGTAATCGGTGGCTACTTCTCTGAGACGGGCGGCCCGGGCGTTATTACGCCGTTGGGCCAGCAGCCGGTAGATGTCATTTACCCTTTCCGCCTGCCTGCACTCTTCCAACAACCGATCCTCGTG
>JALGTV010000299.1 GCA_029821215.1 Candidatus Zipacnadia bacterium
GGGGCGGTATTCGTCTATGACGGCTATCCGGGCGGCGTAGGCATCTGCGAGGAGGCCTATTATCGGGCCGAGGAATTGCTGGAAGCTGTGGCTGACCGGATAGAGAATTGCCCCTGCCAGGTAGGCTGCCCGGCTTGCGTGCAGTCACCCAGTTGTGGTGACAACAATCAGCCCTTAGACAAAATGGGCGCTGCGGCTCTGGCCCGCCTGTACGCAGGACAGGTGGATAGATAGAAGGTATTAACCGGCGGTTGTGCGAAAAGAATGGGTACTAACCAATTGAAGCAAGGCAGGCGGGTGGCCTCCAGGACGGGCTTGAACTAATGGCAGTTGACTTGCATATTCATTCTACCATATCGGACGGAACCCTGACGCCGCGACAGATAGTGCAGGTGGCTCAGGAGAAGGGCCTCACTGCTATCGCTATCGCCGACCATGATGTCGTGGCCGGGGTTGAGCCGGCTATGCAGGCTGCCCGCGGCAGTGGGCTGCGGGTTATACCGGCGGTGGAGATCAGTACCGAGTATCACGGGTCCGAGGTTCACCTGTTAGGCTACTTTATTGATATTGAATCACCCAGCTTGCTGGAAAAGCTACAACAAATACGAGAAGCGCGGCGCCAGCGGGCTCGGCAAATTGTCCAGAAGCTCAATAAGCTGGGGATGGGAATAACTGTGGAAGATGTCGCCGCGCAAACCGGTCAGGGTAGTACCGGCCGCCCCCACATTGCAGCGGCGCTGGTCAAGGCCGGATATGTGAGCACCAGCCAGGAGGCCTTTGCCCGCTACTTAACACCAGGCCGGCCTGCCTATGTACCCCGCTACCGGCTGTCACCTTCCGAAGCAGTACACGAAATCATCCAGGCCGGCGGGCTGGCGGTATTGGCCCACCCGGGTATAGACAATGCGGAGAAATATATTGACGAGCTGCGGGAAGAGGGGCTGGGTGGATTAGAGGCCTATCATACCCACCACAGCGACGCCCAAACCCGCCGGTTCCTGCAGTTGGCTGATAAGCTGGGACTGTTAGTCACCGGCGGCACTGATTCCCACGGCCCCGGCGGGCCCAGCCCGGTGGAGATTGGATCAGTGTATGTGTCCGACGAATATGCCGCTGGCTTGCTGGCTTGGGCTAAAGAACACCAGCGGGCGTAAGCAAAAAGTAGGTGATAATTGTGGAAATGGTCGTCAGTGAAGCTCAGAGCGAACCAGCGGTTACCGTGCTAGTCAGCTCAGGCCCCGAAGGGATCAGCCGCTTACAGCAGATGACCGAGGGCCTGATAGAGGATGGTGTCCTGAACCTGGTGGTGGACCTGACTGATGCCGAGTTCCTGGTGTCGCGAGCGTTGGGCCAGATTCTGACCACTGCTATCCGGCTGCGGTCCCGAGGCGGCGATATGGCTATTGCCGGCGCCAAAGGTTCAGTGGCCGCGGCAGCGCTGGCGGTCGGCGTGGGAGCTATGGTCCAATTCCACGAAACGGCCGAGTAGCTCAGCCGCTTCTCAAGCGCCATATAGCCCCCCTTGGTAAGAGGTGTAGCCAAGGGATTGACGAGATAGTACCAGGACTCGCTCGGACTGCTGCCGCCGGTGCCCAAGCTGCAAATATTGACGATTGAGGAGCTATTAGCTGGCAGGAAGTTAGACTACCCGCGGGTGGCGGTCGCCACCTTCAAAAAAGCCCCCCGCCAGGCCAAAAGCAAGCGGCAAAGTAGCACCACAGGGGAGGATAACAGTGAGTAAGCGGAGCACTGCCAGGGCAACGCTTGAAAAGGCTCGTTTCTTCGCTGACCACGCACGCGCAGCCGGACTGGCTAACCGCACTGAGTTTACCAACTTTTTCGAGGCGGTGATTGTCTTCGGGCGTAGCGTCACTTTCCATCTTAAGAAGGAATACTGCGGTAAGGGGGAATTCGAAGACTGGTATTCTAAACAACAGGACAAGATGAAGGAGGACCCATTATTTCCGTTTTTCGTAAAAAGGAGAAACTTCACTCTTAAAGAAGGCCCTCTTGAAATTCACAAAGTAGTGTCCGTCAGTGTGAGCATATCTGCAACGGTTTCCCTCTATGTTGAGGCTACAGTCATTCGAGGTAAACCCTGGTATCGCCGCAGTTCGAAGATTCTGTGGGAAGACCTCAGCGCAGCAATTATTAAGCCGGTCCGCAGATGGCGTCGGCAACGTGAGCGCAAGGCGCAACGCCGCAAGTCGCAAAATCAGCCTAATACGCAATCAACCGAAGATTTGTTCTTCAATGACCCAAAATGGCAAGAACGCCCCGCGCTCGACCTCTTGGACGAGTATCTGCAAAAACTCGAGGAGATCGTCGTCGAAGCTGAGAAGCTGTTTGGCGACTAGCGTGTCTCATAGCCCACATTTGCGCAAGTTTCGCCTTGCACAACAACGGTTAGAGCATAATGGCGGATATTGAGCTGACCGGCAGGCCGGCGGTAGGGTTACCTATGACCGGTAGGACAGGCGTCTCGCCTGTCCCTCAAGCCGACGGGCGAGACGCCCGTCGTACCGATTGTCGCGGGCGGGAAGCTCGTGCCACCAAGCTAAGGTTATGCGACTAACTACAAGCCTGGCCAGACCTTGAGCTGACCGGCAAGCAGGAGGCCCTGCCGGCAGCCTATTTGCCGAGGAGGACGATACCTACAGCATCATGGCGCTCTAAGCGGGCCTGGCCGGCGCCGGGATCAGCCTCAGTGGGCACACCCAACAGCTCAAAGAACTCCGCCGGCACCATGGTTACTTGACTGTTCTGGAGATAAGTGGCGGCGGGGAGTTGAGCAGTCACGCGCAAGCCCTGGGCCGTAAAGTCAGCAGCCACCCGGAACCCCAACCATTCAGCCACCGGGCGCACTGGCAGGAAGATGTGTCCGGAAACCACATCGGGCCAAACTCCCCGCAGCGGTATCTCAACCAGCAGTTTATCCGGGTTTACGCGGCTGATTTTGGTAGCCGCCGATTCATCACCAACCTGAGGTTGGGGATTGGCAAGGGCGGCTGGTCCCTCAGTAGTCTCGGTAGCCGGTGAGTCGGTGGTCGCTGGCACCTGGGCTACTT
>JALGTV010000046.1 GCA_029821215.1 Candidatus Zipacnadia bacterium
GGAAAACTCCTGTATCTCTTCCAGCCGGTCGCGCATATTAGGCTGGTCGTTGACGAACTGACTGATTTTGAAGTAACGCTCCATTTGAGTAGCATCTACCTCCAGGTCACTGGTACTGGCCAGGTAGCTGTCAATTTCCTCTTGACTTACATCCGCTGGCCGGTCAGCCGCGGCGGCGGCGCGGATGATAGCTCGCATTAGTGGGGCCGGATGGTGAGTGACCAGCAATGCAATCCTATCAGCGGTGTAATCTATGACATCGCGCCACTGGCCCATCAGTCGGGCCCATACCGCCACCGGGGCGAAAGCCCAGTGCAAAATCGGGGTGGCGTTCTCCAGGTAGATCATAGCCAACCTCGTGCGCGAGAAGAGTCGCGAATTCCTCATCACCAAGCAGGTCCAGCAGCGGCTGAGTGACAATCACTGCGCCTAACCCACTCGGCAGACTGCAAATGTAGGGAGACTCGTCGGCGATGACATACAAATCCGGACTCTTTTTCAGGCCCAGCAATTGAGTCTGCTCGGTCAGCAGGCGATGAAGCTGGGGATAATTGGTTCCAATGACCTTGGCTTGTCGGCCCAGTTGCTTTAGTTGCCGATGACGCGGGCGAGCCGCCAGATAATTGACGATTAGCACTGAGGCAATGGGCCATGCGGGTAGCCACCCCCATTGATAAACCGAGGTCCCAGAGAAGAAGATAATGCCTATCATCACAATTCCGACGAGTACGGCAGTTATTATTCCCACACTTTGCCAGTACTGAAGCTTCTCACCTGGATACTGATAATCTGACAGCGACACTACTGGTTGTTTCGCCTTTTTCCGACGCAACTTACGAGCCCGACGAGTCACGATTTAATCCCCCTATCGGCTTCGGTGACTATGCGTATCTGATTTATCTGTTGGCGATCACCTGCTTGGATTATGAATCGTATGCCATTGTAGGTCACCACATCGCCGGGAGCCGGTATACGGCCCGCCACCCCGCTAACTAACCCGGCCACCGTCTCATAATCGTCTTCAGGCAGTTCCAGCCCCAATTTGGCATTGACTTCCTCTAACGGCGTCTTGCCATCAACCAATGTCTCGGTCTCACTAAGCACTACCATTGCCTGGCGAGGGACGTCGTACTCGTCCTCAATCTCGCCGACCAGTTCCTCAAGAATGTCTTCAATGGTGACTAAACCCTCAGTACCGCCAAACTCATCAACTACAATGGCCAGATGGGTGGCTTGAGCCCGCATCTGGCGGAACATCTCGGCCACTCGTTTGGTTTCGGGGACAAAGAGCGGCTCGCGAGCTAACTGTCCGGCCTGCAGATCCTTGGACCCTTGCGCGCAGGCGGCCAGCAGGTCATTGACATACAGCACGCCGGTTATCCGGTCAATATCGTCCTCGTATACGGGGATACGCGAGAAGCCACTTCCTATGGCCGTGTTCATTATCTGGTCAAGGTTGGCACTGGACGGCAGGGCCGTGATATCCACACGGGCCACCATTATCTCCTTGACAGTAGTCTCCGCCAGTTCTATGACGCTGTCAAACATCTTCCCCTCCTCAGGTAACACCTCGCCACTTTCCTCGCTTACATCGGCTGCCGCCTGGATTTGAGCAGCCGTTATCAGTTCGCCTCGGTGAGTTGCGTCTAAATCCTGGGCCTTGACCAACAGGCGGCTGACGCCGGAGAGTAGAGCAATTAGCGGACGGAGCAAGCGGGTGAGGGCCTGGACAGTAGTAGCTGCTCGCAGGGCTACTTGCTCAGCGAACAACGAGCCGTAGGTTTTAGGAGTAATCTCAGCGACGATGAGTATAAATGCAATGGTCGCCAGGTGAGCAAGCTGTTGGTGGGCTGGGCTGAGGGCAGTCCGTCTGAGGAGCACAGTCATGATGGTGGCCACGGCGAGGTTGCAGGCATTGAAGCCAATGATGAGAGCAGTTAGATAATCACCGGTGGCGCGCATCTGCTGGATGATGGAGGCACGGTGGTCGCCGTCTTCGGCCCGGCGGCGCAGGGTAATATTGGTGACTGCCACCAGGGCTGCTTCCGCCAGTGATAGGGCAAAACTGCCCACCAGTGCCACCAATATTGCTACTGCTCCAAAAATAGATAAAGGATCATCCAAGACCTACCTGGGCCTCCTGAAGATGATACTCAGCTCATAGACTGCAATTAGCTGCTCACTAATGAGTGACCTTATCCACCGCCCAGCAGCCTGAAACTGATACCACCGGTTACTGGGGAGCATCAGTTCCACCCTTTCGCTCCACGACCCGGATCTTTTCAAGGCGGGGGCCGTCCATCTGCTCTACCACTAATTCCAGACTACCGTAGGTAAAGGATTCTCCGGCTTGAGGGATATCACCGGCTAGTTCGAGTAGTAACCCTCCCAGAGAGTCATACTCATCCGACGGCAACTTCTGACGCACAAAATGCTCTAACAGATGCAGGGACACGGCGGCTTCGCACAGGAATTGGGTCTCGGTGAGCCGTATGATTTCCTGCTCTTCAATATCGTATTCATCCTGGATTTCTCCGACAATTTCTTCCAGTACGTCCTCAACGGTGACTATACCGGCCGTTCCCCCGTATTGATCCTTGACGACGGCCATCATCTGGTGATTGCTCTGCAACTGGCGGAGCAGCAGATTAGCCGGCAGACTTTCGGGCACATAGAGGGGATGACGCGCCACCCTCCGGACCGGCTGGTTCAACTCACCGCGTGGGACGTAAGGCAGCAGATCCTTAAGGTAGAGGATGCCGATGACATTATCAATGTTTCCCTCGTATACCGGCAGGCGAGAGTAGTTATTCTCCAGGCCCAGATGTAGGGCCTCTCCGATGGACTGATTAGCGGCCACGGCTACAATGTCAGGCCGCGGGGTCATCACCTCGGCTACTGTCTGATTACCAAACTCTAAGACACCATATAACATGCGCCGTTGGGTAGCCGGCACGGCGCCCTGCCGCTCACTTTGCTCTATCATTGCCTTTAGATAATCTTCGGTCAGCACTGGCAAAGTGGCACTATTTTTGACACCGGCCAGATACAGTAGACCCCGGGAGATAACGGTGAATACTACCACCACCGGCGCCAGTAGCAACGCAAACAAGCCGATGGGCACGGCAGCTCGCAGGCTATGGGCATCGCGATTACGAAACCCATAGTGGATAGGAGTTACCTCGCAGAAAATCAATATGACCCCAGTCACCACTGTGAAAGCAATAATGGGCCCGAGAGCCGGGCCCATATAGTGGATAGCTACTTCAGTCGCGGTGCGTTCAGCTAAATAATTAGAAGCGGTAATGGCGATCAAGACAGTGGATAAGACCCAGGCACGATGACGGCGCAAAAATAGCACTAATCTCGCCAGGCGCTTGCCTTCATCACTAAGCTGGCGCAGACGAGTGTGTCCCACCGATAGAAAGGCTACTTCGCTACCGGAGAAAAACGCTGATATACCCAGCAAAACCAAAATTAAGACCAGTTGTAATGGGGGCTCCATACTAACCCGTCGGCTACTACTCCGACCGCGATGTCTGCCTCATTGGTATGGATAACTTTATCACTTTGGGGTGATTCATGCAATAAAATTGCTGACCAGTGAATGCATTGTATCCCATAATATACTCATGGGTACCGTGAATTCTCAAGGAACCTCTAATCCAGCTAGTGCTCAGCGGCGTATTGCAGGCACAATAGCCAATATGCCGATTAATAGTTGGCCAGGTTCCAGCCTCCACCCACTTCGTGGCCCCAGAGCTTAAGGGTATCGCAGATTTCTAAGTTAGTGGCGCCGGCTTGGAGGCCGCGCAGGGCCATAGCCCGGGACATCCACTTAGCATGACCGTCGCAAAAGGCCAGGATGCTGCCTGTGTTGTGGCGCATAGCTAAGCCATTATCAGGTGTTATGTTGCCGCTCAGCTCGGGCCAGTAGGATGGGGCACAGAAGGGGCAGTATATGCGTCCTGTCCCCCAGTCAATAGCCCAATTGGTGATCTCGCCCAAGAAGAAGGTCTGGGCGGGATAGCTAACTTCGCTAAATCGGTACCATCTGTTTTGGGCTGGATTGGCTATCGCAGTATCAAGGCTTTCTGCGCCCCAGGTGCTAAAGTGACAGTCATTGATGGCATAACTGGTAGCCGGGAGGGTATAGTGCGCCACTCCCTTACCAATGGAGGGACAAAGGAACATCTCTCTTGCGCCGATGTAGTCGAGAATCTGAGTCTGGAAGCCCATATAGTCAACCCCAGCGAACTCATTACCATAGTCCGGGAACCACCGCCCAGGCACACGACCATCGTAGTCCTCCGCATACATCTTACAGGCCAGCATTATTTGCTTTATGTTACTCAGGCACTGAGTTTCAGTCGCCTTTGCCCGCGCTCGGGCAAACACGGGGAACAAAATGCCTGCCAGGATAGCGATTATGGCAATCACTACCAGCAGTTCGATCAACGTAAACCCTCGGCACTGACGCATTAGCTCTCACCAACCTTGTGCATGAATTGATGTATCTGATACCAACAGTCCGCGACTATCCAACTATGGTAGCAGTTAGAACAATATTAGACACGTTCCGCACTTCTACCTCCACCGTTACGGATTAACTGTACTATGATCGTCCAGAGTTGTCAAGGGGCTATGTGTTCAGTCTGGTCAGAAGACAAAAGCAAGTGGCGGGGGTGGACGCCAGTGGAGAATTGACAGTGGGATGGGAACAAAGGTAGACTGAATAGACGTTGTTGAAAGATGAGAGCGGCTCCTGCGGACAATTGGGGCAGTGCAGTTAACATTTAAGACTAATGGTGGAGGTGGACTACGATAGCTATCGCCATCCGTACTCAGAACTTAGCTAAGATATATATGACCGATACCCAGGGGCGCCCTCTGGGCTTGATTGATTTGACTTTGGAGGTGGAGGAGGGTCAAATTTTCGGCCTGGTGGGGCCAAATGGCTCAGGCAAGACCACTACTCTGAAACTCCTGCTGGGATTAGTCTTTCCCACTTCTGGCAGTGGCGAGGTACTGAACCGGCCGTTGGGCGATCCTGGTTACAAGGAACAGGTGGGCTTTGTCCCCGAAGGTCCTTACTTTTATGACTACTTGAATGCGGTGGAACTGCTGAAGCTGTATGGTAGCTTGTATAGAATGGGAGGCCGAGCGCTTAGCGAACGGATTCGTGAGGTCCTCGAGCTGGTAGGTATGTGGGACCGGCGGAATCTGAAAGTGGTCAACTACTCACGCGGTATGCTCCAGCGCATCGGCCTGGCCCAGGCCCTGGTTCATGATCCCCAGCTTATCTTTATGGATGAGCCTACCGCGGGACTGGACCCCATTGGCGCTGCGCAAATTAGAAAAGTTATCATAAGGCTGCGTGATGAAGGCAAGACGGTCTTTCTGTGCTCGCATCTGCTGAAGGAAATGGAGACACTTTGTGATAATGTAGCGATACTTAACGAAGGTATGGTCTGCCGCCGGGGGTCGCTGGAAGAACTACTGGCCGGCGGGGATGGCCACTACATGGTGCGCTTCCGCGGTCTCAGCGAGGGCCTGCAGCAGCCGATAGCTGAGGCGAGTTTAGAGTTGGAGAAGAAAGGCAAGGATTATTGGGCTGTTGTGGCCGACCAACAGCAGGCGGTAAGGGTGGCCGACCAGTTGACCGTCAGCGGGGCCACGGTACTGCACGTCGGGCCGCAGCGCCATAGCTTGGAAGATGTCTTCATTGACGCAGTAGGAGGTAAGATATAGATGCGTGCTACCTGGCTAATTGCCAAAGCTACCTTCCATGAAGCGTGGCGACGCCGATTTCTCAATGCCATCTTAATATTTGGAATTCTGATTATCGGTTCATCATGGTCGCTGGCCTATCTGCAGCCCGGTGCCGAACTGAAGATGCTCATTGATATTGGCCTGGGGGCCATCCGTTTCTTTGGTATGCTGATCGCCATATTCCTGGGGGTACGGCTGATTACCGAGGAAGTGGAAAGGCGCACCATCCATACTATGCTGGCCAAGCCGGTCACCCGCGGCCAGTTCCTATTGGGCAAGTTCCTGGGGGGCTGCGCGACAGTCTTCAGCAATATTGGTTTGATGGGCATTGTCTTCTACGTTGTGTTTGCCATCAAAGCGCCCCAATTCCGCAACCTCGCTCCCGAAGAAGGCCCTGCCTACCAGATGGTGTATATGTATGGTAATATCGCCAAGGCCATCGGCCTGTCCTTCCTGGAAATGGCGGTGTTAGTAGGTATTGCCGTTATTGCCTCTACCATCCTCTCGTGGATTATGGCGGCTATCTTCTCGTTCTTTATCTATTTTACCGGCCAGATGGCCGACTTTTTCCGGGAACTGGCTAGCCCGGAGCGCGGGGGTGGCACTGTCTCGCAGATCGTCTTTAGCGTGCTGTACCGTGTGCTGCCTCACTTTGAGATATTTGATATGCGCGAATCCATCCTCCAGGATAATTATGTGCCCTGGAATCTGCTGGGCATGGTAGGTGCCCAAGCTATTATTTACATCTTTATACTGTTACTGATTGGCTATGTGGTTTTCAACCGCAAGGAGGTCTAAACTGAGGACAGCTGCCATGAGGCATCCGAAAAGGTATAACTGGATAGGCTGGCTGTTGGTCATTGTCCTGATAGTTAGTTATCAACCGCTCAGTGATTCGATAGATACCCAACGACTGGTACTGGGCGTGAAGCGGCCTATGGCGCTGACGAAAATCGTCGAGTTTGACCCCACCGCGATAACTGGAGTAATAGCGGGGGCCATCCTGGGTGGCTTTCGGGAAATGGCCGCCAGTATGCTGTGGCTTAAACTTGATACCATGTGGCACTCGGGCAAAGTGCACTGGTTTGAGGGGCTCCATGTTATGCGAACTGTCACTCTGCTGGACCCCCATTGGTTGGAACCGTGGCGAGTGACCGGTTGGCACCTGGCTTATAACCTCTATGTAGAAACCGACGATCCTGATCACCGCGCTTTGCTGTTAGAAAAAGGCATTAGCGCGCTCAAAGAGGGTATCTCCTGGAACCCAGATCGCTACGAATTATACTTTGAATTAGGTTGGACTTATTATGATAAGTTAGACGATTTTGAGGAAGCTACCAAGTGGTTCCGCTACTGTCTGCAATTTGAACATCCCGAGTATATTGAACGGCTAATTGCCCATGCTTATGAACGTCTTCCTGACATCCCCAAGGCCCTGGACTGGTACGACTACTGCCTGAAACGAAGACCGTCGGATCGGACTGCCAAGGGAGCGACACTGACCATTCGCGAGCGTTATCTTCCCGCCTGGCAGCTAATGGAAGCTGGTCGGTACGACGAGGCCATCGCAGAAGTCAACAAGTATTTGACGGTGGAGCCTAAAAACCGTATCGCACTGCACCTAAAAGCCCATATATACGAACAAGCGGGCAATCTGGCGAAAGCCTTGGATATGTGGAAGTTGGCTGCCGAGACGGCAGCGCTTGACGACCTGGCCCGCCGCAAAGTAGCCGATATCAGTGCCCAGCTTGGGCGGCCGGTCCCCCACACCCCTACTTACATTCTCCAGCAGCGGGCCCCTCAACAGATGGCCCCCACTTTTCGCCGTTAGTTGGCAAGATTACCTCCTACATAGTTGTGTTACTTAGGTCCCTGATCCGACGGCACAAGAAAAGTTAGGGCATTGTAGATCTAAAAGAGGGAAACGCCACCGGGGTAACGGAAGTCTACCGCGCAGCAATATATTCTCGCTCAATGGTATCCACAAAGAAGACGATGACACTCCCGAACAGGAGGTAAAGGCCGAGGCCCAGCAACTGATACGCAATATGGGGCATGACGGAGGCTATATCATTGCTCCCGCCCCCGACATTCCCAAGGACATTCCCCCTGAGAATATTGCTGCCTTGATTGAGGTCTTGCCAGCTCAAGGGGACGTTTGATTCTGTGGTTGAGACGTAACGCGTAGCATTGTCATGGCCAGCCTGAGTACCAGAAGCCTCGGCTAAGCCGGGCCGCCCGTTCCGATGAGAGAAGGCTAATCGGGCCAGTGTTGCAGCCAGGTGAGGTATCTGGTATAATAGGTATGGTAGCGCGAGTCTACTACTGTATGCCACACCATTCTCAACTCCCATTGTTGTGGCATACTAATTGCGGAAGGTAGGGTGTATTCCCCGGTAGCTCAACGGTAGAGCAACCGGCTGTTAACCGGTTGGTTGGTGGTTCGAATCCGCCCCGGGGAGCCA
>JALGTV010000047.1 GCA_029821215.1 Candidatus Zipacnadia bacterium
GGGACGACCATAGCCGTGGCCGAGCGATTGCACCGCCGCTGGATTGGCATTGATATTACCCACCTGGCGATAACCCTGATGAGGCACCGGTTAGAGGATACCTTCGGGGCCGAGCTGTCCCCCTATGAGGTCATCGGCGATCCTAAAGACCTGCCCGGTGCAATAGCCTTATTTGAGCAGGACCCGTATCAGTTTGAGTGGTGGGCCTTGGGGTTAGTGGAGGCCCGGCCCGCCGGCGGTAAGAAGAAAGGCGCCGACAAGGGCGTAGACGGCTATATCTACTTCTTTGATGATGACTCTGGCCAGGCGAAAAGAATCGTCGTGCAGGTCAAAGGCGGGCACGTGACCGCCAGCCAAATAAGAGACCTCATCGGTGTTCTTGAGCAGCGAGAGGGCCAAATCGGGGCGTTTATCACCCTCCGAGAGCCGACCGGCCCGATGAAGAAATCGGCGGCGGAGGCGGGGTTCTATGATCCGCCAGGTCTGCTGCCGCCGGTGCCCCGGCTGCAGATACTGACGATTGAGGAGCTACTATCCGGTCGCAAGTTAGTCTACCCGAAGATAGAGGTAGCCACCTTCAAAAAAGCCCCCCGGCAGACCAAAACCAAGCGTCAAGCGAGTAGCCCGGACAGCGAAGAAAAGAGCTAATGTTAGACCTGGAGCTAACCGGCAAGCGGGCGGTCAGAGGCGTTGGGGCGCAAGCGGAGAGGGCAGGTATCAATAAAAGATACACGAAATACAAAAAAGGAGGTTAATCAGATGTCAAGACATAGAGTTGGATGGTTGGTCGTAATAGCACTGCTTAGCGTAGCCTTGGTGGTCGGGTGCGGGAGACGTCGTCCACCGGGCGCGCCCGGGCAGTATGGTGGCCCGCCCGGCCAGTATGGTGGCCCGCCCGGGCAGTACGGTGGCCCGCCCGGGCAGTATGGTGCTCAGCCGGCTCAGCCCGCTGCTCAACAGCCGACCGAGCCAGAAGAGACTGCCCCGGCGGGACTGACTTATAAAGAGCGCTACGCGCAAGGGGAGTTGTCAGCCGAGGAACGACGGGACGAGCGAGAACTACAGGACATTGAAAGGCAGTTAGGCTATCCAGTTGGCCCGTAAGGATTGATGGAGGCGGCGCACGCATGGCAGTGGTGACCGGTAGGACAGGCGGCCCTGTTTATAGTGAGCTTGTCGAACTGCCTGTCCCGCAGACCGACGGGCGAAACGCCCATCGTACCGATTGTCACGGGCTGGAACCGCCTTCGCTATGGTAAGCACAGCTATGGCGGTCAAAAGCCCGTGACACGACGGGAAGTTCGGTGCCCGCAGGTAAGATGGCTACCAAGGGATAACGGCAGATAGATAGAAGGTATAGTTAGTCCAAGCGGATTTTTCAACCTGCTGAGGGGGGAATTGAAATGATGAAGCAGAAAGGCAGCAACCAGCAGGCGACGCTGACCTGCCCGCTGTTGGCATTGCGACCCGAGACACTTGATGACTCAATTCGCCGCCTGACTAAGTCCACTGGTCCTGCCGTGTGCATGCGGGAGCGATGTGGCTGGTGGGATGCCGAAGCCGGACAATGTGCGATGATAACGATAGCCCAGGCGGCCCAGGCACTGGCGGCGAGATAGAGACGGCGGCAAGAGATAGTTACCGGCCGCTTGATAGAGTAAAATGGGGTAAGTTGACTGGCTAAAGACAGATGCATATCGGGCCGGGGACGGCCCTCCTACAGTAGGGTAATGCCGTCGGGCCAGGGGTGGCCCTCCCACGGTGGGATGATGGGGTTGGCCTTCTGCCGTAGGAGCGGCATTTTACCCGCCTCCGGTGGGTCTCTTCGCAATGGGTATCTTGTATTGTAGGAGCGGCATCCTTGCCGCAAGAAGATGGATGCAGGAGAAATGATGGTGGCTGGTGAATATATATTCAGACCCTAAAGTATTCTAACTGTAAAGTGGAGGCAACAACTATGCGAATGATAAAGCTGGTAGTAATTGTAGCGCTGGCGGGACTGGTGGGGAGTAGCTGCCGACCGGCCAGTGAGGTGCAGCCGCCGGCCGTAGCGCCTCGGGCAGGCGAGGAAGTCAGTACCGCGGACCAGGAGGTATTGCGCGAGATTCGGGATTATCTGAAGGAGAGTGGCAGCACGCTGGATGCGCTGGTTCAGGAAGTGCAGCGGCGGGAGACGCTGGAGCGAGTGCCCGGCGGCATAGCAGCGCTGGGGACCGATGTGCGGGTGGCCAAGGCGCTGGTGGGGGCGGCACGCCGAGCAGTGACAGCTAAGGGCGTGGAGAAGACGACCGCGGCCTTAAACCGGCTGTATCCGGCTCTGGGAAATCTGCGCAGCCAGATACCGGCAGCGCTAATAACCCAGCACCTGGAGCGGGCGCTGGTGGCCATCAGCACCTCCTCGGCCGAAGAGGCGGTTAACCAGGCCTCGGGTTACTTGCTCAAGGCGGTGGATGTGGCCATGCAGGCCCCGGCCCGCATCGTCCCCGACGTTATGCAAGATATTGAGCGGGCCAAAGCCTCGGTAGATAACAACAATCTGAGCAAGGGGGCCAATCAGATATTGGCGGTATTGGACAAGCTGGCCGGGCACGAGAGTATTGAGATAGTGGAGAAGGCCATCGGTGAAGCCGCAGCCGCCCAGCAAGCAGTAGGGCGGGAAGCCTGGCCGGTCATCTCCGCTGAGTTAGATCAGCTTGACCGGCTACTGGCCAAGCTGCAGGAGAAGATTGAAGGGGAGACGACCACAGTGACCGTCGAGGAAGTGCCTGAAGCTGAAGAAGCTGCGCCCCCGCCCCCAGCCGAAGAAGGCGAAGAAGTGACAGGTGAGCCTACCACCCCCGCCGCCGAAGCCCCGGTTCCGGCCCCCGAGTAATGGCAGTTAGTGGGGCCGGTGGAAAAAGATAAGGGAGGGGCGTGGACACCGAATCGGTACGCGCAAATAATTACCGCGGGGCTGACTTTGCCACAATATTAGGATTCACAGCAATAAACTGCAGCAGTTGACAAGGAGTTCAACTACCCATGCCGGTGCCTTTTGTCCATCTGCACGTCCACTCCGAATATAGCCTGCTGGATGGAGCCTGCCGTCTGGAGCAGTTAGCCGATCGCGTGGCCGAACTGGATATGCCGGCGGTGGCTCTGACCGATCACGGGGTAATGTATGGGGCCATTGAGTTTTACCAGGCCTGTAAGAAGGTGGGGGTAAAGCCGATTATTGGCTGTGAGGTGTATGTGGCGAGCCGCACCCGCTTTGATCGTTCCTCGGCTAAAGATCGTCGGACCTATCATCTAACCCTGCTGGCCGAGAGCCTCCCGGGCTACCAGAATCTGATGCGGCTGGTCAGTGCTGCCCACCTGGAGGGCTTCTATTACCATCCCCGCGTGGACTTTGAACTGCTCAGCGAATACCATGACGGCCTGATTGCTCTCAGTGCCTGCCAGCAGGGGCTGATTGCCCGGGATATACTGGCGGGTAACTACCAGGCCGCCCGCCAGCATGCCCAGATGCTGGGCGAGTTGATGGGGCCCGATAATTTTTACCTGGAGTTGATGAACCATGGTCTGGAGGAGCAGGAGCAGATAATCCAGGGTAAGCTACGGCTTTCTGAGGAGCTGGATCTGCCGGTAGTGGCGACCAATGATGTCCACTACCTGCGCCAGACTGATGCTGAGGCCCATGATGTGCTGCTGTGCATCCAAACCCAGGCCACCTGTGACCAGCCCAACCGCCTGCGGTTCCCCAATGATCAGTTCTATCTGAAATCGCCAGCCGAAATGGAACAGGTGTTCGCCGATATACCCCAGGCATTGGCTAATACGGTACAGATTGCCGAGCGGTGTGATGTAGAGCTGAAGCTGGGGAAACTGATGCTGCCTGATTTTGAAGTGCCGGCCGGCTACGACCTGACCAGCTACTTGCGAGAGCTATGTGAGCAGAATATCGTGGCCCGTTACCAGGGCCGGCCGCCACGAGTACTGGAGCGGCTGGACTATGAACTGGATGTCATTGAGAAGACCGACTACTCCGGTTACTTTCTAATTGTGGGGGATTTCGTGCGCGAGGCCAAATCCCGGGGCATTCTGGTCGGCCCGGGCCGGGGTTCGGCGACTGGCAGTATCGTGGCCTACCTGCTGGGCATCACTGACGTTGATCCACTGCGCTACGGGCTGCTATTCGAGCGGATGCTTAATCCTGAGCGAGTCAGCCCGCCGGACATTGATCTGGACTTTCCTGATGACCGGCGGGAAGAGATAATTGAATATGTTAAAGAGAAGTATGGTCGGGACCGGGTGGCCCAGGTGGTGACATTCAACACGCTAGGGGCCCGGGCGGCGATTCGCGATGTGGGCCGGGCGATGGAAGTGCCGCTGCGGAAAGTGGACACCCTGGCCAAGCTGGTACCACCGGGCCGGAGGTTGGAGCAGGCCATCTCGCTGGTACCGGAGCTGAACGAGGCAAGCAAACAGGATAGACAGATAGCCAAGCTCCTGGAGACAGCCCAGCGGCTGGAGGGGCTGGCCCGCCATGCCTCGGTGCATGCCGCGGCGGTAGTGATTGCCGATGCTCCCCTGACCGACTATGTACCCCTGCGCGGGGAGCGGGATGGCACCGTTACCACCCAGTATCCTATGGGGCCGGTGGAAGATGTGGGCCTGGTGAAGATGGACTTTTTGGGGCTGAAGACTCTAACCACCATTGAGCGAGCTCTGAAGGCTGTCGCTGCCAACCATGATGTACAGATTGATCTGCTGAATCTGCCTCGCGATGATGCCAATACTTACCAGTTGCTATGTGCGGGGGATACGGTGGCGGTATTTCAGTTGGAAAGTGAAGGGATGCGCGGCCTGCTGCGGCAATTGCAGCCGGAGCGCTTTGAGCACCTGATTGCGGCAGTGGCCCTGTACCGGCCGGGGCCGATGCAGCACATTGATAGCTTCTGCGCCCGCCGCCACGGCGAGGCCGTGGAATACCTGCATCCAGACCTAGAGCCGATACTGGAGGAGACCTACGGCATAATCATCTACCAGGAGCAGGTAATGCAGATTGCCTCGGCCCTGGCCGGCTTCAGTATGCCGCAGGCGGAAGTCATTATGCGGGCAATGGGCAAAAAAGACCATGAGAGAATGGCCCAGATGAAGCCGCTGTTTATGCAGGGTTGTCTGGATAATGACCTCCCGGAGCAGACGGCCGGCGAGCTCTATGCGCAGATGGAAAGCTTTGCTTCCTATGGCTTCAATAAGTCTCATGCCAGTGCCTACGCACTGGTCGCCTACTGGACGGCGTATCTTAAAGCTAATTACCCGGCCGAGTTCATGGCCGCGCATCTCTCTACGGTGATAGACAGTAGCGAAGACGTGGCTAAGGGGGTAGGTGAGTGTCGGCGCATGGGACTTGTGGTGGGGCCGCCGGCGGTCAATAGAAGCCAGGCCCAGTTTGCTACCGACGGCACCGAAATCCTGTTTGGCCTGGCCGCGGTGAAGAACGTGGGCATTAATACCGCCGAGGCTATCGTTAGGGAGCGAGAAAGCAACGGAGAATACCGCGGTCTGGGTGACTTCTGCCGTCGGCTGCCGGCGGAGGAGGTGTCTGCTGCTGATCTTAAAGTGCTTGTCCAGGCGGGGGCTTTTGATGAGTTCGGGGAGCGTAATCGCCTGCTGGCGATGGTAGAGAGTGCCTATGGAGCCGGCCAGAAGTATCAACAGGATGAGGCGGTGGGGCAAAGCTCGCTGTTTGGCGCCAGCTCCAGCACGGAAACTGAATGGACGGAGCCGCCGCTGCCTGATGTGCCCCCGCTGCCCGAAGAGCAGAAGCTGGAGTGGGAAAAAGAGCTGCTCGGGTTGTACCTTTCCAGCCATCCCCTGCAAAGACACCAGAAAAAAGTTCAGCAGTGTACGACCGCAATGATTGAGGAGCTGGGCGAGTTTGGGCAAAATACTCCGGTGGTGGTGGCCGGTATCATTGCCCAGCCCAAGCGGTACATTGACAAAAACGGCAACCCAATGATGTTCCTGACCCTGGAAGGGGTGGAGGAACAGGTGGAAGTGACCGTGTTCCCCTCCATCTATGAGGCCTGCCGTGAGACGCTGGAGGAAGGTAATCTGGTGGTAGTTGAGGGGCGGGTGGATAGACAAGCATCCGGGGCAGGCGGCGAGGAGGAGGTGAAGCTGCTGGCCGACCGGGTAGAGCCCCTGACAGCAGCCAAGCAGGTAGACAAAAAGAAGAAGGAGCGAACCGAAGGAGAACGGCCAGCCAGCGACGCCGAGGAGGCCCCATCGCCCTCCACGGTAGTGATTGAATTTGACGGGGCCCAGGTGAACGCCCAGACGCTCGGCTCCCTGAAGCAGATTATCAGCCGCTACGCGGGTCCCCAGCCGGTGGTGTTGCGCTTTGCCGGCAATGGCGGCCAGCGGGCGGTGGCCCTGGGAGAGAAATACAAAGTGAATTGTGGCGAAGAGTTTCCCATCCAGGCGCGGCGGGTGCCCGGCGTGCTAACCCTGTGGGAGGAAGATGCGACCCAATATAGACCGCACATCTCTTCCTGATGAAATGGAGAGAAGCTTATGGCCGCGGTGATTGAGACAATTGATGCCCGGGCTGACGGAGGCTCAGCTATCCAGGCGCTGCGCGAGCGGTCGGTGGCCGAGGTGCCCGCCCGCATCACCGAGCAGGTCGCCCAGATAATTGAGCAAGTGAGGGAGCGGGGTGACGAAGCTCTGGTGGAATATGAGCGGCGCTTTGACTGCCCCACGCTCACCGCGGAGCAATTACCAGTCGCCGATGGGGAAATCCGGGCAGCTTATGACCAGACCTCCGATAGACAGTTAGGGGCCCTGCGGCGGGCGAAAAACAATGTGTATGAGTTCCATGCTCGCAGCCGCCCGCTTTCCTGGTTTGACACCGTTGAGGGGGTGGGGCTGGGGCAGCGAGTTACCCCGATTGAGGCGGTAGGTATCTATGTGCCGGCCAAGCGGGCCCCGCTGCCCTCTACCGTGTATATGTGCGCGGTGCCCGCCCAGGTGGCGGGAGTAGAGCGGATGGTGATGTGCACGCCCCCGCGCAAGGATGGGTCGGTGGACCCGTTGACCCTGGTGGCGGCGGCTGAGTGTGGGGTGGATGAGATATACCGGGTGGGCGGCGCCCAGGCTATTGCTGCCCTGGCCTTTGGGACCCAGACGATAGCCCCGGTGCGTAAGATCGTCGGCCCCGGCAGCCCGTGGGTAACCCTGGCCAAGAAGGAACTGTTCGGGGTGGTGGGGATTGACTTGCTGGCTGGCCCCAGTGAAATCCTTATCATTGCTGACAAAACGGCCTCCCCAGAGGTGGTGGCTGCTGACCTACTGGCTCAGGCCGAGCATACCGGGGATAACATGGTCCTGCTGCTGACTGACGATGATGATCTGGCTCAGCAGGTCGCCCAGGAGCTATCAGCCCAGGTGCCGAAGTTGGAGCGGGCTGACCTGGCCCAACAGTCCTTGACTGAATATGGCGCTATCATCCTGGTGCGCGACCGGCATCAGGCGGCGGAGTTGGCCACCGAAATTGCCCCCGAGCACCTGGAGCTTATAGTGGAAGAGCCTTTCGCCCTGCTGGAAGAAGTGGACAATGCCGGCTGTATCTGCATAGGGCCGCTGGCGGGAGTGTCATTGAGCGATTATGCCGCTGGGCCCAGCCATGTACTGCCCACTATGGGCACCCCGCGGTTCTCCTCCGGTCTGTCGGTAGATGACTTTATAAAGAAGTCTTCTCTCATCTATGTTACTGAGCCGGGTCTGCAGCGGCTGGCCGCGGATGTGATCCAGCTTGCCGAGGCCGAGGGCCTGCCGGCTCACGCGGAGGCAATCCGCCGCCGGCAGCGTGATGACGCCCCCCCTTGCAGATAGCTGGCCCATCGCGTATAATTCCAGTAGTTAGGTTGCTACTGGTTAGTCCCCATTTTAGTAGTTCCCAGGTGGGTGAGATAAATGCCACAGCGAACTGCGCAACTATCCCGTGAGACTAATGAAACGAAGATTGTGGTG
>JALGTV010000048.1 GCA_029821215.1 Candidatus Zipacnadia bacterium
AATTGAGTTCCGGACTGGCGGCCCAAACGGATCCGCACCTTCATGGATGTTCCACGGCCCAAACGTGAATTGGAATTTACCTGGCATTTTTGACAACCTCCTTAGCTCTTACTGTCTCACTATTGGTAATTCTATAAGCTACACTAACATCCCTTTATGACTGATGGCTCAGCTGCCAATAATACCGCCGCCTAACAATAAATCTTGGTGGTAAAAGACAGCCGCTTGGCCGGGAGAGACTGCCTGCTTGTGGGGGGCCAGAGACAATTCGCCACTTCCAGGACCAGTCACTGTGACAGTCCCATCCACACACCGGGCGCGGTAGCGGAGTTGTACTTGGGCATCTACAGTCTCGCCAACCGACGGCGAAGCAATTGAAATCCAGTTAAGCTCTTTTAGTTTACATTTCCGGCGCCACAATTCGCTCCTGCCGCCTACGATTATCGCGTTCTCTTCGGCGTCCTTGGCCACCACATACACAGGGGGGCCGCCGCTTATTCCTAAGCCGTGTCGCTGACCTACCGTGTAGGCGGGTAGACCCTGGTGAGTGCCGACAATCTGGCCAGCGGTATCCTTAATCGGTCCCGGTTCAAAATCCACCCTGCCCTGCAGAAACTGGCGGTAGTCGCCTTCGGGGATGAAACAAATATCCTGGCTTTCGTGGTGGGCAGTCACTGGCAGATCCAGGTCGCTGGCAATCTGGCGCACCTGCTGCTTGGTATATTCGCCCAGCGGCAGGATGGTACGAGCTAATTGCGGTTGGCTAAGATTGTAGAGCATATAGGATTGGTCCTTATCCGAATCTTGTCCCCGGCGCAGCCCATAGCGTTGATTTTGCCGGTCAATTATCGCATAATGGCCAGTAGCCAGGTAGTCACATCCCGCTTGCTGGGCCTGGGGCAGCAGAACACCCCACTTGATAAGCTGATTGCAGCGCAGGCAGGGATTGGGAGTGCGCCCGGCCTCATATTCAGCACAGAAGTATTCAATGACCTGGGCAGCGAATTGCGCCGCTGCGTCAACGGTATGATGAGGTATGCCCAGAACAGCACAGACCTCTTCAGCCTGCTGAGCTGCCCATTTGCCTGCTACTTCCGAGGCCTGGGCCGACCAATCATCTCCCAGCAGCCTGAGCGTAGCCCCCACCACTTCGTGGCCTTCTTCAGCCAGCAACGCGGCGGCCACGCTGGAGTCTACTCCCCCACTCATGGCTATCATTATCCGGCTCATAGTTGATCCCCAATCTGGTCTGACCGGCACAATTATAGCATAACTACCGACCTTGACCCAGCTTGATCCAGCTTGACTGTTTGCCTTCGCTTATGGAAGACTATTGCAAAATCTGTAGGAGGAGCATCCTTGCCCCGATTGTGTTGCCAAAGTCCCTCTTCCGCCTTCGCTGCTAAAGCAGCTTCGGCGGACAAGTCCCCCCTCCCGCGTAGCGCAGGCCTTCGCCTGCCGTAGTAGGCTATGGCCTGCGAAGGCAGGTTCTCAACCTGCGCCAATCCCAGTGGGGTTGCGGTTCGGCAAGCTCACCGTCCTGAGCCTGCCGAAGGAGAGAACCCCGCCTACGCGATAAACAACATTCAGGGGGCATCCTCTATTGAGGCAGGTGCATGGGAACAGATAAGCGAAATATTCATTGTCAGCCATATTGGACAGGGAGTGAGCATTAACGTGAGTGAAGACCACCGCCAGTTTGATGTCATCGGCCTGGGAGGCTGTGCCTGGGATATACTGGGTATCGTTGACAGGTATCCAGAAATCGATGAGAAAGTGCCATTGATAGACTTCCAGCAGCAGGGCGGCGGGCAGGCGGGAACGGCCATGGCCACCGTCGCTCGGTTAGGGGGTAAAGCGGCCATAGTGGGCAATACTGGCGATGACGAGTTCGGCGAGGCAATCAGACAAAGCTTTGTGGACGAGGGCGTTGACGTTTCCCACTTGCATACCGCAGTAGGAGCCACTTCGCACATAGCCCTTTGTATCGCCGTCGCCGAAGCGGGCCAGCGCAGCATATTGTATAGAGAAGGCACCAAGGGAAAACTGGAGCCGGAACAGTTAGACCGCAACTTCATAACTAATTGCCGGTGCTTTCTAACTGATACCCATCACTTCCACGCGGGGTTAGCGGCGGCGCGGTGGGCCCGGGAGGCGGGCATCCCCGTGGTGATAGATCTGGAGCGGTTCAGGGAGACTAACGAGGAATTACTGGCGGTGGCCGACTACCCGATATTGCCGACTGAATACGCGTTGGAATTCACGGGCGAAACAGATCTGGAGGCGGCCGCCAATAAACTACTGACTTATGAACCAACGGTTTTAGTTATTACCCGGGGGGCCGAGGGCGCTATAGCCTACACTAAAGAGAGAGTGATTGAGCAGCCAGCCTTTCAGATTGAACCCGTAGTGGACACCACTGGTGCCGGTGATGTCTTTCACGGGGCCTTTGCTTATGGTCTGGCACTGGGCTATGGCCTGAAGCGGAATCTGGCTTTTGCCAGTGCCGTGGCCGCCCTCAATTGCCGGGCGTTAGGCGGGCGCGCCGGCTTGCCTACTATGGAGGAAGTCAACCACTTGTTGGCGACAGCATCCGAAAGGACACAATAAGGTAGCTTCTATCTGCCCTTATCATTGCCTTATACTACCATTTTCTGCCGTTTCCCCTAACTCCCACCTCCCGGTGTGGCCTTGCCCATTATCGTTCCAGGACTTATAATCTACTAATGAAGGCATGCTGCCGCCATGGGAACGATGCACTATAAGTCGCACCAGCCTATAAGCTACCCCATTATTGTCCTTTTAGGGGCTGCCCTCGTCAGTCCGTTAGTTAGCTATGCCGACGGGGATGGCCTGGCTACAGTGGTGATTGTCGGCCATCTAATCTCGGGGCCGCCAGTTCCCTACCGGAAAGATAACGTCATCTACGGGCCGGTGACCGAATGTGCTGAGGCCCTTGGCCTTAAGGCCCACTGGAATCCTGACAAGGATAGGCTGCAGTTAGTAAGGGCTGACGGCACTACGGTAACGGTGGACAGCGGAAATAGGTTCTTCTGGCGAGGTGGCAAAAAGGTAGCTCTGCGTGGAGTGGCGCGAGCTGTCAACAATGTACTGGTCGCCCCGCTATCTCCCATTTTGGAGGCCCTGGGGACTGAGGTACATTCAGACTTTTCCCACAACACGCTTAAAGCCAATCTGCTGATATCAGAGCCTACAGTCAGCGCAGATGAGTCAGGCCTGGCGGTGCAGATTGCCGCCAGCGGACAGGTCTCGGGGCAGGTCAAATATCTGGATGACCCGCCTCGGGCTTATATTGACCTGGCCGGAGCCCAGTGTCAGCCAGCGCTGGGCCGCAGGTATCTGGGCCGGAACGGGCTATGGCGGCTGCGCTGGGCTCAATTCTCCGCTGAGCCGGCCGTGGTGCGGTTTGTCCTGGATTTGCAGGAGCACCAGGAAGTCAGGTGGCAACCGCATCCTGATGGGTACGGCGGGAGTTTGATAGTGGGTGAATGCGATGGAGACGAACCGATAATTGAGCCATGCTGGCCTCGGCTGACCGCGGTCCGCACTTGTCAGGACGGCGAGGATGCCACCAGTGTTGAACTGGAGTTTTCCCGGCCGGTGGAGTGGAGTTACGACGTATTAGTGCCGCCGAACGTAATCCAATTTGACATCAGAGATGCCCCGCTTCCCGATGGCAAGCTGCGCAAAGCAATTCGGAGTGATTTCGTTCGCGGCCTGGAGGCGATTCCGAATCAGGATGGCATACAATTAACCGTCTACTTGAAAGAGCTTATCGGCTTCCAGGTGGATAACTCTCTGGATCCTATGTGCATACGCCTGGGCTTCCGACGGCAGCAGCTCGGCGACCAGATGATAGTAATTGACCCCGGCCATGGTGGGGACGAGTTAGGCGCCTGCGGTCGGATATTGGTGGAGAAAGATGTCAATCTGGATGTAGCTATGCGCGTGGCGAGTGAACTGTTAAGACGGGGCGTCTCAGTGGCATTGACCCGGGATTCAGACACACACATAGACCTTTTTGCCCGACCTCGGGTGGCCGAGGCATTAGGGGCACAGGTATTCGTCAGTATCCACTGTAATGCTATGCCCAGGCCGGATACCAACTGGGGCACGGAAACCTATTATTATACGCCCCAGAGCAAGATACTGGCGATAATAATGCACCAGCATTTGCTGAAGGCTTTGGGGCGGAAGGACAATGGGGTCCGTCAGGCCAGATTTGTAGTTGTTCGGGAAACGCAGACGCCGGCGGTACTGTTAGAGCTGATGTATCTTAACCACACCGAGGAAGAGCAGTTATTGGCTAAACCACAGGTGCGTCAGGCGGCAGCGGAAGCCGTAGTGGCGGGTCTACAACAGTACTTTGAGGGTGAAAGAGCCCCAGCGTCCCTATCCATAAGCAAAGGAGAATAAAATTGCTGCGTAAAGATGAGCGGACTAATGATGATCTGCGTCCGGTGACTATGACCCGCGGGATAAACAAATATGCTGAAGGCTCCTGCCTAATAGAGGTCGGCGACACGCGAGTGCACTGTACGGCCAGCGTGGAGGAGCAGGTGCCCAGGTGGCTGCGCAATTCCGATCAGGGCTGGGTGACCGCGGACTATGGCATGCTGCCGCGGGCGACAGCCGAGCGGACCGTGCGCGAGGCCACCCGCCCCCAGCGACGGGGCCGGACCATGGAGATTGAGCGGCTAATTGGTCGGTCGCTGCGGGCCGTGGTGGATTTACATGCTCTGGGTGAGCGGACCATCCAGATTGACTGCGATGTCCTTCAGGCTGATGGCGGAACCCGCACGGCGGCCGTTACTGGCGCTTATGTAGCCCTGGCCGAGGCCAGCCAGTACCTGCGGAAGAACAAGCTCATTCGCCGCTGGCCGTTGCGCGACCAGGTGGCAGCCGTCTCGGTGGGACTGGTCGGTGGTGAGATGCTGCTGGATTTATGCTATGAGGAAGATTCCCAAGCCAGTGTAGATATGAATATAGTGATGACCGCCGCCGGGCGGATAGTGGAAGTGCAGGCCACCGCTGAAGGAGCGCCATTTGCCGTTACCCAGTTGGGCAAGCTCATTGCCATGGCTCAGAAAGGTATCAAGGAATTGCTATCCTGTCAGCAACAGACGCTGGGGGACATCAGTGGCTAACACGATAGTTGTCGCTTCAAAGAATGCGGGAAAGATAAGAGAAATCCGGCAACTGCTGGCGGATTTCCCCCTCCAGGTGCTATCACTGGATGATCTCTCCGACCCACCCGAGCTTACCGAGCCATATCCTTCTTTTGCTCAAAACGCTGCCGAGAAAGCGGTAACTACCGCCCGGGCCACTGGATATGTAGCCCTGGCCGATGATAGCGGCCTGGTGGTCCCCGCCCTGGATGGGGCACCGGGCACCCGCTCCAGCCGGGTGGCCGCCACTGATGGGGAGCGAATTAAATGGCTGCTGGACGCCATGGACCAGGTACCCGCTGATAAGCGCAATGCCTACTTTGTATGTATAATGGTTCTGGCTGACATCACCGGCCAGATATTGGGCACCTGGCGAGGTCGGGTGGACGGCACTATCACTACCCAGCCCCAAGGGGAAGCGGGCTTCGGCTATGACCCGGTATTCTTATATCCGCCTGACAGCCAAACATTTGCCGAGATGACCCCCGAGCGCAAAAACCAAGTCAGTCACCGCGGCCAGGCCCTGAAGGCGTTTGTCCAAGACTTGCCCGATATTCTAAGTAGCATCACCACTAACATTAACTCAGCTCCACCAGCAGGAGAATGATGGGAGCATCAGTAGCGGACAACTCCGAAATCAACCGCCTGTTAATCGTCCGACGCAGCTCTCTGGGTGATATTGTCCATACCATGCCAATGCTGGTCGCCCTGCGGCGGGGCTTGCCGAAAGCTCATATAGCGTGGCTGGTTGATAAGCGCTTTGCCGAGGTAGTTGCTGGTCACCCGGCTCTGGATGAAGTAATCACCATTCGCCGGCATAGCTGGCGCCATCCGGTAGCTGCGGCAGGGGAGTTGCGCCGGGTAACGCGGTACCTGCAACAAAGCAATTTTGATGTAGCTGTGGATCCGCAGGGCCTGCTGAAAAGTGCTCTGTTGTGCTACCTGTCCGGAGCAGCCCGCCGGATTGGCTTCTCCTATGAGCGGCGCGAGTTTAGCCAACTATTCATCAACGAGCATATCCCGGGCATACCCGACATCCACGCGGTACCGCGCGCTCTACTGATAGCCGAATACCTGGGTTGTCCGACCGAGCCAGTAGAATTTCAGTTTCCCTTCCACGAATCCCAGGAGGCCTGGGCGGACAATTTTCTGACCAACAAGCAGGTCAATATAGACCAACCATTGATAGGGTTGAATATTGGAGCGTCAGCAGCGGAGAAGGTGTGGCCGGTAGAGCATTTTGCCCAATTGGCTGATATGCTGCAAAGCGACAGTCAGGCCCAGTTGATACTGTTGGGGAGTGCATTAGAGATGTCCCGCACCGCCACCATTCAACAGTTGACACAAGCGCATATAATCAGCGCGGTTGGCCAGACCAGCATCGCGCAATTAGCGGCATTGCTGCGGCGCTGTACTGCGATAGTTTCTGCGGATACCGGCCCGCTGCATATCGCTGTGGCAGTGGGAACACCGGTGGTGGGATTGTATGGTGCCTCAGATGTGCGCAAAACTGGTCCCTGGGGCGAAGGCCACGTGGTTGTGTCGGCTAATCTGCCCTGTAGCCCGTGTCAGCGCCAGCCTACCTGCAAAGGCTTTCCCTGCATGCAGCAAATAAGCCCCCAGATGGTCGCCGAGGCTGTCCTGGACCTGCTATGACAGAAAAGGTCCGGGAACTTTATGAAAACGCGTAGCGCAGGCCTTCGCCTGCCATAGCAGGCTTTCAGCCGACGTAGCCAAGGCTACTTTGGCGAAGTAGGCACGGCCTGCGAAGGCCGGTTCTCAACCTGCGCGGCATACCTAAGCGCGGTTAGAAAACCCGCTCAACAGAAGGCGGATAATCCCCGCCTACGCGATAGAGAAAAGGGAATTCAGGCAATATGCGAAAGGAAATCAGTAGCCAGTGATTCTGCCCGAAGCCCGTCGCCGAGAATGGAATGAATTTGTGGCCGCATCTCCCCATGGGGATGTGCTGCAATGCTGGGAGTGGGGTGAGCTGAAAGCTCACACTGGCTGGCAGCCGTTGCCCGTTGCCATCCAGCGCCAGGGCCAAATTGCCGCTACCTGCTTGGTCCTGAAGCGCCCTATTCCGCTGGTGGGCGGCTGTCTATTCTATGCGCCTCGGGGTCCGATTGTTGACTTCACCGATGATTCGTTGTGGGAGGAGCTGCTGGCTGAAATGCGCGCCCTGGCCGCAGAGCATAACGCGGTGGCCCTCAAGATTGACCCGGCCATATCCACGCAGGACCAGCCGGTCAGCGAAAGACTGCAAGCGGCCGGATTTCGTCGCGGCAGCCCCCAGGGGGACTTCGGCGGTGTCCAGCCACGCTATGTAATGAAAGTGGGCATATCGGCGGAGCCTGATGATCTGATTATGCAGTTTAAGTCTAAAACCCGGTATAATATTCGCCTGGCCGGCCGCAAGGGAGTTTCTGTCCGCTCCGATTGCACCCGCCAGGACATAGCTGACTTCCACCGCATTTTGCAAATCACTGCCCAGCGCGATGGATTCATGGTCCGCGACATTTCCTACTTCTACAATATCTGGGACATGATAATTCAACGGAATCTGGGTCGGATGTTTCTGGCTTATGTAGAAGATGAACTGGTCGGCGGAACCATTGCCTTCGTTCTGGGCCATCAGGCCTGGTACGTCTACGGGGCTTCCAGCAACCAACACCGCGAGAAGATGCCCAATTATTTGTTGCAATGGGAGATGATTAAGTGGGCTCAGGAGCAGGGATGTCGCGTTTATGATATGCGCGGGGTAGCCCGGGAGATAGATGGCCAGGCGCAGGGAGAGTCAGCCGGGCTGAATCGGTTCAAGCGAGGATTCGCGGCTCAGTATGTAGAATATATCGGTGATTGGGACCTGGTCTTCCGGCCCCTAGCCTATCGGTTGTTTACTACCGGCTTACCCGTGCTGCGCAGTTTGCAAAAGCTCACTGCATCAGGGGCCTGAACAGCGGTCTGCTATACATTGGGCAACAGTCCCTAAGAATTAAGAATAAGGAACGAGGTAGCCTTACATGCGAGAACTCATTGAGAAAACACTGGCCCAAGCCCAGGCAAAGGGAGGCAGATAAGATTGCCGCGGGCAGCACACATGGTGCCGGCTTGCGAGTGCTGGTAGATGGGGCCTGGGGATTTGCCCCTACCAATAATGTTACTCCACCAGAACTGGCTCAGTGTGTGGATGACGCGGTAGCCATGGCTAAGGCGGCCAGCACTGCTCTGGTCGAGCCGGGAGTGTCCAGGACCGAGTAGAGGCAATCTTCCAACTGGAACAGCGAGGGCGCAATCAGGATCCAGAGCGCATTGTCAATACCCGCGCCAGCTATGCCGATGCCGTCGGGCAGATGTACCTGGGTAATACGCTGGGCAGTTATGTTGAATATGAGTCGGTGCGTTGCAGTGTGCGCCTGATGGTCACCGCCCAGCAGAACGGTGTGCGCCAGTGGGCGTCCGAGCACAAGGCCAATTCCTGCGGCTATGAGCTGATGGCGGACATTGACCCGGATGAGTTTGCCGGCCAAACGGCCCAGCAGGCCCTGGACCTGCTTGATGCCCAGCCGCCGCCGGCAGGCAAGTTTGAGGTTATAATTGACCCACAGATTTGCGGACTACTGGTCCATGAGGCCTTCGGCCACAACTGTGAGGCAGACGCTGTCTGGGCAGGCAATTCCATACTGGAAGGCAAACTGGGCAAGCCGGTAGCCGCCGAACTGGTCACGATTATTGATGACCCCACTTTGCCCAATGCTAACGGTTCGTTTAAGTATGATCACGAGGGGGTGGCGGCCCAGAGGCACGTACTGGTCAAAGACGGGATTCTTCAGGGTTATCTGCACAATCTGGAGACTGCCGCTCGGTTCGGGGTAGAACCTAATGGCGCGGCCCGAGCTATGGGCCACATGTATTCGCCTCTGGTCCGGATGAGCAACACCTTCATCCAGCCCGGAGAGGCCAGCCTGGAGGAAATGATTGGCGACATCAAACATGGCCTGTATCTGAAGGGTGGCTATTGGGGATATGTCTTTACCGCCCGGGGCCAGTTTACCTGCAATGTCCAGCAGGCCTATGATATCCACAATGGCCAGTTAGGCCAACTATACCGTAATGTCAACATTTCGGGCATGACCCTGGAGACTCTACAGCGGGTTACGGCGGTTGGCAATGATTTACAGTTCCGGGCCGGAGGGACCTGCGGGAAGGGAGGCCAGGGAGTGCCAGTGGACACCGGCGGGCCGCATGTACGCATCCATGAGGTAGTAGTTGGGGGGCAACAGGACCTGGCGGGTCAATAATGATAACTATCACCGAATGGATGGGCTTCGGCGCATGTGTAATAGCGGCCACAGCACTGGTTAGCTATTTGATCTATGTGAAGGCGGTCAGCGATGGTCATCCTCCAGGAGCCATCTGGCGGTCATTGGCGGTGTTGTGGCTGTGCCTGGGCGCAGCGGTGGCCGTACTTATAACCGCGCGGGCACTGCTGGGCGGGGCGCTTTTTGACTTGAGCTTAGGCCAGGAGACAGTGAGGTGGTGGGTCGGCGGCTCTCGCCAGATTTATATCGGGGCAACGGCAGCAGCCATTCTGGTGGGCCTGCTATGGCTGGCGCTGAGGTCTGTGCGCGGTCTGCAGGAGCCAGTGGCTCCTGCAGGAACCGACGAACGCAACATTAACAATACGAGTTCATCATAATGATTACAACTGCTGTGATACTATGGGGGCTGTTCGTGCTGGTCGCGGGATTGGTGGCTTATGCTCGGCTTATTGAGCCTAACCGGGTTGTCGTCCATCAGCTCTCAATCGCGATTCCTCACTTGCCCCTCCAATTGGAGGGACTGCGGATAGCCCATCTATCTGATTTCCATTCTCGTCCCCAGCGCAGTGCCCAACGCCTGGTACGGCGAGCAGTCAGGCAAACTCGCCACCAAGAGCCTGACCTGGTACTCATCACCGGCGATTTGAGCCATGGCACAGATAACATTGACTGTGTGGTGCCCCTTATAGCCGACCTGGATGCCAAATACGGTGTCTATGCAGTGTTGGGAAACCACGACTGGAACTGTACTCTGGGTGCTTACTTATATGGACCATCAGATTCTCCGGTCACCTTGGCCCAGTGGCGGCAAGCCCTGGCTCAAACTAACGTCCAGATACTGGAGAATACCAGTCGCCGGCTGGTTATTGACGAGCAGGTGGTAGTGATTGCTGGAGTCGGCGACCCGTGTAGCGGCCATGACGACCTGCCGGCTGCCATTGAGGGAACCGAACCGGCGGGTCTCAAGATAATGCTGGCCCACTCACCGGACGTGGTTGACTTGCCCCAGGCCGATTGGGCCGACTTGATACTGGCCGGCCATACTCACGGGGGGCAGTGCCAGTTGCCTGGGATAGGCAGTCCGTGGGCCCCGGTCTGGCGGTTTCGGCGGCGAGCAGCAGGATTGATGCAGTTTGATAATACTCTATTGTATGTTAGCCGGGGGGTGGGTGCCGGTGTGGAGGCCCGGTTTCTGTGCCCTCCGGAGGTAACGATTATGACGCTTACTCGCGGGCATTGCCAGTCAGCCCGGCCTTTGCCTGGTTACCACCAGCGAACTGACAGTTATTCGCCAACGGGATAGATAACCATGAGTTTATGGCAGACAATTCTGACCAAAATAGGACTGCGCAAGCCTAAGCCGACTCTCACGCAGCAGGAGGCGCTGGAGGTGCGCCCGCTGCGTAATCCTTCATTAGAGTGGGAGCGCAACGAGGAGGGTAATGTGGTGATAGCTCTGCCCCGTCGCCGTGACTGGAAGGGTCGCTTACTGGGCTTTTTTTTCCCCATCCCCAAATCCCGCCCGGTGGTGCTGGATGAAGTGGGCAGCTTTGTCTGGGAGCACTGCGACGGCGACCGTAGCGTCAATGAGTTGGTCAAGGCCCTCTGTGAGGAGTACAACCTCAACCCCAAAGAAGTGCGGGTATCGCTGATGGAATATATGAGGATGCTGGGCAAGCGGGGTATGATTGCCGTGGCTGTCCCCGAGGAGATAGTGGAGAAGCTGGACGAGGCCACCCGCGAGGAACTGAAAATCTACCCGGCCTCGGCATCACCTCCTGCCGAGCAAGACGAAGATTCTCCCGACTCCGAGGAGGACGAATAGCTAAGGTCGCGGCGAGCTACTGCGCCGCGGTTGCCTCGCGGGCCAGCCGTGACTTGCGCCGGGCGGCAGTGTTGGGGTGAATGACCCCGGCCTTGGCTGCTTTGTCTATCGCCTTGTAGGCAGCACTGAGTGCGGAGTCTACTTGCTCCGAGTCACCTTCTTCGGCAGCCGCGAGCACGGCTCGCTCGGCTTTCTTAGCAGTAACCTTCAGGGCACGGTTGCGGGCGCGGTGCTTCTCGGCTTTCCGAATATCCTTACGACGTGATTGCGTCTGGGGCATAGGTTGCTTCTCCTGACCACGTGATATAAGAAAATGACTACTGGCTGACCGTAGCCGTAGTCAACAATACGATAATAGTATAACAGACCAATCCACTAAGCGCAAGTCCCTGGCCCTTAAGCGGCTGGTCATACTCACTTGGCGGGCCTTGTCGGGTGGAACAGGTTATTCCAAGTCGTCTTCATTGCAGAATATGCTGGCGCCATAGACATCATAGCCTACCAGGGCGCGGAAGTCCTCTACCTGGAGGCGGTAGATGGCCTCCGGGCCTAAATCGGGGTAAGCCACGACATCCGCCTGTTGAACCCAAGTAGAAATCAACGCCCCCGCCCCGCCGGTGGCGACCAGATACAGACCCAGGTATTCGCGGCACGCTTCTCGCACTTGCGGCGAGCGCGGGCCTTTGCCAATAGTGGCTCTGACCCCGGCTGCATACAGTTGCGGGGTAAACGGGTCCATCCGGGCGCTGGTAGTAGGCCCGGCGGCACCGATGGGCCGATTGGGCTGAGCTGGAGTTGGCCCACAGTAGTATATGACCGCCTCCCGCAGGTCAATAGGCAGCTCTTCATCGCTGTCCAAGGCCGCTACCAATCGCTGGTGGGCGGCATCACGAGCCGTGTAAATAGTCCCGGTCAGTGATAGCAAATCCCCAGCCCGCAGGTCTACGGCGATATCGTCGCAGATGGGCAATTCCAGTTGTCGGATATACGCAGACATATTGGCAACCTATCTATGAATCTACAGCACGGCCGTGGCATGGCGAGCCGAATGACACTGGATATTG
>JALGTV010000049.1 GCA_029821215.1 Candidatus Zipacnadia bacterium
GACCGCCTTGTGACCCTCACATCGGACCCCACGGCCCTGCCCAGGCCTCACTGCGCCTCGCGGGGCGATTTTCACCCGCATTTCACCCCCAACCGTGTTGATCGCCTACTACCAGCCCATCTGGCTCTCCCCTGCTCATTACCGACCCCCAACAGCGCCCAACAACCCCGCCCCATACCATCTTCAACCGCTTTATGAATTAAGCGGGATAGTCGCCGGCATCGGCTATTCTGCATTTCTATTACATTACCCCCCCAGAAAAATGCCAAGAAGGATTTTGCAACAGTCTCATTACGACTATTATGGCAAACCCTATAGAGGTCTGCGGCCAATCAGGGCCACGGCGTGGGCGGCAATAGCCTCCTGGCGGCCGATGAAACCCAGCCCCTCAGTGGTGGTAGCCTTTATGCTAACCTGGCCAGTGCCGATGTCCAGAATGGAGGCGACTTGCTGGCGCATCTGGTCAATATAAGGTGCCAGGTGAGGTTGCTGGGCGAGGATGGTCACATCAACATTGATGGGCTGATAGCCGGCGTCGTGTATTAGTTCAACGATCTGGCCCAGCAACTGCTTGCTGTCAGCGTCTTTGAAGGTGGGGTCGGTATCAGGGAAATACTGGCCGATGTCACCCAGGCCGGTGGCACCCAGCAGGGCATCAGCCAGCGCGTGCAGCACCACATCAGCATCAGAGTAGCCAGCCAGACCCAACTGATAGTCAATAGTGACGCCTCCCAGAATTAACGGCCGCCCCTTCACCAACGGATGCACATCATATCCGTGTCCTACTCGTATCTGCTGGGTACTGCCCATCATATTCTCGGCCCGCTGCCAATCGGCTGGGGTGGTAATCTTGAAATTGTGTGGGCTGCCTTCAACTACCTTTACCGGGTGGCCCATCTTTTCCACCAGAGCCGCATCATCGGTAGCCTCCCCGCCTTCCTTAATAAATTGCTGATAGGCCTGAAGAATCAGGTTAAACTCAAACGTCTGGGGCGTCTGGGCGCAGTGAATTGGGCGGCGGTCAATAGTCGCGCTGATTATGCTGTTGTCGTCCACCTGTTTGAGCGTATCGGTGGCCGGCAGGGCAGCAATAGCCGCGCCGCTGGCGGCACACGCATCAATGGTACGGGCTATGAGCTGGGGGGTAACGAAGGGCCGGGCTCCGTCGTGGATAGCCACAATGTCTGGTGGCTGGTCCTTCAGGGCGTTCAGGCCATTATACACCGACTCGGGACGGGTTGGGCCGCCGGCCACGACCTGGCTAAGCTTGTGAAGTTTGTCTTGCCGGCAGATTTGCCGGGCTTGATCTTCATAGCCTGGCGCAACAACCAACAGAGTGCGGATTACCTCCTCGGTGCGCTCAAAGGCTCGTAACGGCCACAGAAAAAGGGCCGCACCGCCCAGGGGCAGGAAGGTCTTTGGTATATCTGTCCCCAAGCGGTGCCCTAAACCGGCAGCTACGATCAGGCCAACTGCCTGCATCACCGGCGCTTCCTTGATTGCTGCTGGGACTCACCGGCTAACAGCGCTCTGCCCTTTTCGGTGATTTTCGCAAATATCATTTTACCTGATGGATTCTGGAGGATGCTGGTCACCTCAGCCGGTATCATTCTGTCCACATAGTCGGCTGCTTCCTCTACCACCACCATGGTGCCGTCATCCAGATACGCCACCCCCTGGCCCGGTTGTTTACCTTCCTTAACTACGGTAACGGTAATCTCCTCACCCGGCAAGTATACCGGCTTTAGGGCTTCAGCCAGTTCATTGACGTTTAGTACCGGCACTCCATGAAGCTTACCGATTTCATTAACACTGTAATCGTTGGTAATGATGGCCGCATCCTTAGCCTGGGCCAGTTTAACCAAGCGGGTATCAACCTCGTCGTAGGGTGCTTCCTCGTCAGTATAGTCATCAAAGAGCCTCACCGGACATTTGGGATGGTTTTTCAATTGGTTGAGTACGTCCAGTCCCCGGCGTCCTCGGGCGCGCTTGAGGTTATCAGAAGAATCAGCAATATGGCGCAACTCCTGGAGAATAAAGTCCGGTACGTATAAAGGGCCCTCCAGAAATCCACTGTCTACGATATCAGCAATACGACCATCAATGACGATATTGGTGTCCAGCATCTTGGGGGTACTCGGCGCGGCCAGTTGCAGGATAGCAGCATCACTGGAATTGGCCAAACCGGGAAAAATGTAAGCGATTTGGTGTTTGGCACTTACAGCAAACCCTATGCCCAGCACAATCCCCGCCACACTGGCAAATATCCTGATGGGCAGACCAAAACCCTCAATATTGGCAAAGGGAACAGTGATCAATATAGCCACCACCAGGCCGATAATGATGCCCACCAATACTGCTGCCTTATCCAACAAGGATACACGTTCTAACCGGTTGGCCCAAGTGACGACCTTGCGGAAGGAAACCAGCGCAAATAGAAAACCCAGCAACCCACACACTATCACTACCCCGATGTGAAAATACAGGATACGCGGTCCTTCGGTGGCTTCCCCGGCATCAAAAAAGCGGGGTATGAGTTTGGCCGCCACCAAAGTACCTACAATGACCCCCACCAGTACCACCGCAGCTACGAATAGGGACCATAATCCTCTAAGAATAAACATAGCGCTCATTCCTTTTAGGCAGCCATACTTAGCATATAAGTAGGACTATTAGCTTTACCTTAGCCTGTACTCTTAAACGGCTAACTGACTCATTTAGTTCGCTACCACTATAACCCCACCACCTCCAACGCTTCACTGAGTCGGCTGACACGATGATATTGTAACCTTCTTGCTATCGGTTCGTCAAATGTCTAAGCAGTTTCCCCTGCCAGACCCACTTCACCCATCACTACCATGTCGGCCGGCACCAACTGTTCATGGAAACTGGAGGCGACTGATAGGGCAATGGCCAAATCGCAGGCCGGCTCAGTGGCGTGGATACCGCCGGCTACATTGACGAACACATCATATTCTCCCAGCCTGCTAGCTGACAGCCGGAGCAGCTCCTGACCGTCAATGTCACCCAGTCTTTCTGCTTCATATCCAGCTATATCGGGGCGGGAGGCGACAGATTGGGGCCTGGTCGTCTGTTCTACGAAACTTCCCCATGCATCACAGATTAGGCATCGGCCCAGCCACTTGTGAGCCTGGTGACCACATTGCTGGCACGCGTATGTTGTGTGGGCTTTGCTCATTATCAGCTATTAGAGTCGGGGCGAATTGGCAAACGGAAAGGGTGGGACCCACTGGCCCCACCCTCACGATCAGCGGACTGTCTGAAATAGGCCAGCCGCCTTAGTCACATTGACTGTATCCGCAATCGTGACAGGTGAGGCAGCCACTTTCGTGATACAACCGCCCTCCACACTCCGGACAGGCACCGGCATGGCCGAAACTTTCTTCAGTGAAGTCAATACTTAATTGAGTCTCATCGGAAAGGATGGTTCGCTCAATAGCCTTGGCAAAGGCATCGGCGCAGGAGAGTATCTTCCCACCACCACTTTCCCAGGCGGGCATATGGCAACTGATGCCTTTGAGCTGCTTGACGATATGCTCGGCGCCTATTCCCGATCGCAAGGCCAGAGATATTAACCGGGCCAGGGCTTCAGTCTGCGAGGCCACGCACCCGCCTGCCTTGCCCATGTTGCCAAATACCTCAAAAGCATTACCGGCATCATCAAAATTGATGGTTACATACAACTTGCCACAGCCGGTTCTCATATTGCGGGTCACACCGGTCACCGCCGCGGGCCGGGGCCGAGGCTGGATTTTGCGAGACTCCTCGGCTTGCTGAGTCTTGCCGGTGGTCAGAACCTGAGCTTCCCGGCTACCGTCGCGGTAGATAGTTATACCCTTGCAGCCCAGACGGTAGGCCAGCATGTAAGCATTAGCTACATCCTCAACGGTCGCCTCATTGGCGAAGTTGATCGTCTTGGAGACGGCATTGTCAGTTTTTTCCTGAAAGGCTGCCTGAGTTCGCACATGCCCCTCAGGAGATATCTCATGGGCAGTGAGGAACAGCTCACGCACATCGGCGGGTATTTGTGGAATCTCACTTAGGGACCCTTTGGCGGCAATTTCCTGAATCAATTCTGGGGAATGGAAGCTACGCTGTTGAGCCAACTGCTCAAAGAGCGGGTTGACCTCAATCAGTTCCTCGCCGTCCAGTACGTGACGGGTGTAAGCAACGGCGAACAGCGGCTCAATTCCGCTGGAGGCTCCAGCGATGATACTAATACTGCCGGTGGGGGCAAGGGTGGTGATAGTGGCATTACGTAATCGCTGGCCGTCTCCATTACGATTATAAATGCTCTGTTCCCAATTGGGGAATACGCCCCGCTCCTTTGCTAATTGCTCTGAAGCGGCCTGGCCTTTTTCCTCAATGAAACTCATAACCTGGCGGGCTACTTCAATAGCCTCCTCGGAGGCGTAGGGTATGCCCATGTGAATGAGCATATCCGCATAGCCCATTACTCCCAGACCGATTTTGCGGTTGGCCTTGGTCATCTGCTCAATCTCGGGCAAGGGAAACTCGTTCATGTCAATGACATCATCCAAGAACCGGACGGCGGCGGCCACCGTCTCGCCCAGCTTCTCCCAATTAAGCTCACCCTCACCAATCTCGCCAGTGACCATCTTGGCCAGATTAATTGAACCTAAATTACAGGACTCATAGGGCAATAGAGGTTGCTCTCCACAGGGATTGGTGCTTTCAATCTTTCCTGCCTTGGGTGTGGGATTGGTGGCGTTTATCCGGTCAATGAAAACCAGGCCTGGATCGCCATTGGCCCAAGCACTTTTAACTATCTTGTCGAAGACCTCGCGGGCGGATAGGGTGTTTACTACTTCGTCGGTGCGCGGATTGATCAAGTCATACGTCTCGTCGTTGATGACCGCCTCCATAAACTCGTCAGTCGCCGCCACTGAAATGTTGAAATTGTTCAGCCTGGTGGGATCGCTCTTCGACTCGATAAACTCCAGTATGTCGGCGTGATCTACACGCAACACCGCCATGTTAGCGCCCCGGCGGGTGCCGCCCTGCTTAATGGCGTCGGTAGCCGCATCAAAGACGTTCATAAATGATACGGGCCCGGATGAGACGCCCTTGGTGGAGCTGACTATGTCATCTTTGGGCCGCAGCCGCGAGAATGAAAATCCGGTGCCCCCACCGCTCTTATGAATCAGTGCGGTATTCTTAACTGCCTCAAATATGCTTTCCATTGAGTCTTCAATGGGTAGCACGAAGCAAGCCGCAAGCTGCTGAAAGGGCCGGCCGGCATTCATTAGCGTGGGGCTGTTGGGCAGAAACTCCAGCCGGCTCATCAGTCCATAGAATTGTTCTTCGCACTGCTGAACCTGCTCATCTGACGCCCCGTGCAATCGCTCAGCCGAGGCAATATTATGGGCCACTCGCCGAAACATATCGGCAGGTGTCTCCACCGGGGTGCCTTGGTCATCTTTCTTCAGGTAGCGGTGTTCAAGCACAGTGAGGGCATTGAGAGTCAGATCAAGCTGCTGAGCTGAAGATACTGATTGTGCAGTGGCCATTTACACCAACCTCGTCCGTGTGGAGTGGGCGGAGTCAACTGATTCTGTCTGGGCTGTCCCAACCATAGCGATTCGTAGCCCGTCGGGCGGCGGGAATGTTAAACTTTTGGCCCCTAATGTTGCATAGGCATTTACTATATCGCAATCCGTCCGCCCTGTCAAGAGCCTCCTTTGGGTTGGTCACCCGGTCTGTACTGCTGCTTGTTGAGTCTTCTCCGCGGCCTGCTGTACCACCTTCGCTACCGCCGACACCGTGGCTTCTTCGCCCGGCTTTACGATCTTCACTCCTTGGGCATTTCGTCCGGTGCGGCGAATGTTCTTAACTGGTACGCGTATTAGGACCCCAGTTGAACTTATACACATTATCTCATCATCATCGTCTACCACCTGCACCCCCGCGACCGGCCCAGTTCTGTCGGTAATCTGGAGGGTGAATACGCCCTGGGTGGCGCGGCCCTGCCGCCGGTACTCGGAGAGCGCTGTCCGCTTACCCAGGCCTTTCTCGCCCACAACCAGTAAATCTCGGTCGTCTTTCTTAGTGACTATGGCAGTAGAAACAACTTCGTCATGGTCCCGCAGCTTGATGGCATTGACCCCCGCAGCATTTCGCCCCATCGGACGCACTTGTTTCTCATCAAACCGCAGGGCCTTACCCCGGCGCGTGACCAGCATAATATCCTTATTACCATCTGACCACATCACCCATTTCAGCTCATCGCCCTTGTTCAACCTGATAGCGATTAAGCCCTTGCTACGCAAGACGGTATCATATTCAGATAATTCGGTCTTTTTTATCTTGCCCTGCCTGGTCACCATCACCAGGTAGCCGCCCTGGTCGTAGCCGTGGACCGGTATAGTGGCGGTAATGGTCTCATCTGACTCCAGGGGCAGCAGGTTAACGATAGGAATGCCGCGGGCGGTGCGAGACGCGATGGGCACTTGATATGCCTTGAGGCGATAGACCCGTCCCTGATTAGTGAAGCACAGCAATAAGTGATGGGTGGAAGCGACAAACACATCCTGCACGCTATCTTCCTCTTTTTTGCTCAGGGCCAGGATTCCCTTGCCTCCCCGCTTTTGCACCCGGTAGGTGTCCAATGGTATCCGCTTCACATAGCCATCCCGGGTGATGGTCAGGGTCATGTCCTCCTGGGCAATCAGGTCCTCCATGCTAAGCTCCTCGGCCTCAGTCGGCACAATGCGGGTCCGCCGCTCATCACCCAGGTTTTTCTTCACAGCGTGTAGTTCTTTTTTGATTACTGCTGACTTTTTCTCCTCCGAGCCTAATATTGACTGGTACTCAGCAATATTAGCCTCCAGTTCCTCGTACTCACTCTGCAGCTCCTCTGCCGACAGCCGGGTCAGCCGACCCAACTGCATATTAAGTATCTCGTCAGCCTGCCGCTGCGTAAAATCAAACTCAGACATCAGTCCCTGGCGGGCGGCAGTACGGTTGTCGCTGGCGCGGATCAGCGCGATGACTTCATCAATAATATCCAGCGCCTTCAGCAGTCCCTCCACGATATGGGCGCGAGCTTCGGCCTGGGCCAGCAGATACTGGGTCCGGCGGGTGATGACCTGGCGGCGGTGGTCCAGAAACTGGACAAGCATCTCCTTCAGACTCAGCATCTGGGGCACCAGGTGACCCTCGGGGGTGGGCACCAGCGCCAGAGCATTGACACCGAAATTAGTACGCATCTGCGTGCGCTTGTACAGTTGGTTGAGGACCACCTGGGCAGTGGCGTCCCGCCGCAGCTCAATTACTACCCGCACCCCCTTGTTATCCGACTCATCGCGCAAATCGGCGATGCCTTCAATAGTCTTCCGCTCACAGAGTAGGGCGATTTGCTCTATCAGCGCCGACTTGCTGACCTGGTAGGGCAACTCGGTGACAATGATTCCCTGGCGGTTGTGGTCCAGCGGCTCGATAATGGCCCGGGCCTGCATGGTCACCGAGCCGCGGCCAGTCTCAAAGTAATCCCTGATGCCCCCGATGCCCAGCACCAGTCCGCCGCCGGGGAAATCAGGGCCAGAAACATGCTTCATCAATCCCTTTACGTCCAGGTCAGGATCATCCAACAAGGCCACCGCCGCATCTACTATCTCCCCCAGATTGTGGGGCGGCATATTGGTGGCATAGCCGACCGCGATACCGGCGGAGCCATTGCATAACAGATTAGGAAAGGCGCCGGGCAGGACGGTCGGCTCCTCGCTTTTCTCATCATAGGTCGGCTGAAAATCCACCGTGTCCTTATCCAGGTCTTCTAACATGGCCATAGCCACCGGCGAGAGCCGCGCCTCCGTGTAGCGAGCCGCTCCGGCCGGGTCGCCGTCCATGGAGCCGAAGTTGCCCTGCGGGTCCACCAGCGGATAGCGGGCAGCGAAGT
>JALGTV010000300.1 GCA_029821215.1 Candidatus Zipacnadia bacterium
CCTTGCGACCTGGCCGGCTCTCCACTCCGCTGGAGATGTCCACTCCCGCCGGCTGGGTCTGGCTGACTGCATCTGATACATTCTCAGGCCCTAAACCGCCGGCCAGCATCACCGGCAGCGGACTCTGTTTGATTATCTGGGCGGCGGTCGGCCAGTGACTGGGGATGCCGGTGCCCCCTACCTGCTCCTTGATCTTGGTATCCAGGACAATCCGTGCTATGCCGACCTGCGTACATTGCTTGATCTCTTCAATTAACTCGGCGGCAGTGGCTTGACTATCTTCACAGTCGGCAGGCAACCCCAGTGCTCGCCATAACTGAATCTCATCCGGGAGTCTCTGCCGCAATTCCTCTACTTGCTTGGGGTCGTCAGCACCATGTAACTGAATTGCCGCCGGAGAACACTGCTCGGCGATTTCAGTAATTTGTTGTGGTGGCAGGTCAGCTACTACTATCACTGGCTGGGCCCGGGCCGTCCGGACCAGGTATTCACCGGTGTGGCGACTGATGGAACGTGGGGAGCGGGGCACTTCCACTACCATACCCACAAAATCAGCTCCCAGCGCCTCACACAAACGCATATCGGCGATGGTAGTCAACCCGCAGATTTTCAGCTCCAGGCTCACGGCTACTGTGCCTCCTGCAGCGCGACCTCCTGGCTGAGCATCGACAATTGGTGGCTGATCCAGGTCTGCATTTCCGGGGCGGCTTGAATGACAGTACCGATGTGGCCGGCGTCATACCAATGTATCTCTTTGGGCTGGCGGGCGGCGCTGTAGAGGGCCTGGGCCGACGGGGGCACGATGATCCGGTCCTGGCGGCCATTAGCCATGAATAGGGGACGAGGAGTGATGTGGGCGGCAAAGTTTACCGGCTCGACCGCCGCCAGGTGCTGCTTGAGCATCTGGACCTTCACACCGGTATCGTGCCACTGCTCAATTACCTCGTACTGCGAGTGCTGGAACAGTATATCCCAGCGCCCGCCAGCCACCAACAGGGCGGCCCCGTCAATCCGTGGCTCTACGGCAGTCAGGATGCTACCGAAGATTCCTCCCATGCTTACTCCCACCAGCAGAATTCTATCTGACTCAATGTCATCCCGGGTGGCTGCATAGTCCAGTGCCCGCCGATTGTCAATAATGGTGGCAATTATATTCTGTCCGACCTGCTCTAAGTCAGCAGGCACCACCGCGGTATCAGCGCCCTCGCGCTCTCCGTGCAGCATGGCATCAATAGCCATTACTGCCACGCCCTGCGGACACATAAACCGGGCCAGGGTAGTCGCATTTTCCTTATTGCCCTTGTATCCGTGCAAAAACAGAATCAATGGCGCCGAACTCTGGCCCCGGGGCAAGTATAAGACAGGAAAAGTGTATCTCCTCCCACGAGGGCGTCACATTAGTGGCTGTCTGGACAGCGTTCAGTGGCGCTGTGGCGTCATAGTTGTAGTACGCCCGCAGCTCCTCCCAGGTGGGCACTGTCCACCCCGCAGTGCCTGATGTGACCAGCAGAGCAACCGTTAGAATGCACAGGACTACTCCCGTAAATGCTGTTCGTCGCTGAATCATCATTACCGTCGCCCCCTTCACTTTTCCGTAGTATGACAGTTTTTGGCCCGCTCTGCAAGTCCTTTCTGACCTGTCGTTTGTTGGTATGCCCAACGGTACTTTGACAAGCTCAGCACGGGCGCGCAGAACTTGCTGCTGCGGAGCAAGTTCCGCCCCCCCCACTGGTCACAAAAAAGAGACCGACTTTTCAGTCGGCCTATTGTTACTGTAACTCATCCGTTGGAGAGGCTTCCAGCCCCATAACTAAACTACTGTGGGAGGGGCTTCCCAGCCCCGACAGTCTGTACTCTACGGGGGGAGGGCCGTCCCCCCCTCGACGTTGTTCGGGACGGTGAGTTTGTCGAACCGCGGCCCGATGCTAATCGCGGCGAGGACGCCGCTCCTACGGCATAGGAACATAAACCACCGTAGGATAACATAGAACGGTCTACCGCCGTTGATGGCGAATGTTAAGGTGACGCACCCAACAAAAGCCATCAAGGAGGCAGACCGAAAATGATCTACATTGGACTGGACGTACA
>JALGTV010000050.1 GCA_029821215.1 Candidatus Zipacnadia bacterium
GGCTACTTCTCTGAGACGGGCGGCCCGGGCGTTATTACGCCGTTGGGCCAGCAGCCGGTAGATGTCATTTACCCTTTCCGCCTGCCTGCACTCTTCCAACAACCGATCCTCGTGGGGGCCAAATCGCTGCCGACCCTGCAAAGTGCGACCGCCGAATTTTAGTACCGGTATCCTGGCTATCACATTGCGTCTCCTCTGGATTGCTGTCCGCCACGGTGAGCGTTTTACTCTTGGCAAACTGGTAGCTACCTATTAAAATAATTAACAGCCTCGCCAGCCACCGTTGACCTATGCTATTATATTCAATATGCTGTGGCTATGTCAATTAGGCTGGTAGTCTGTGGCTATGTCAATTAGGCTGGTAGTGACTACCATCTGTTCCCCGTCACATTCCCAGAAACCTAATGAGATTGACAACCCACCCGCTTAGTAATATCAGCAACATGGCCCTTCCCGCCCACTGAGAAAACATCCACTGGGGTAGAGGCCGGCGGTCGCGAGCTACTCCGATTAGGCCGGCCACCAGTATTGCCCAGGTGACCAGGTACGCGACCGGCCCTAAGATGTGCGCGGTAAACGCCGGGCCTACTGCGCCGTCGGCCATGTAGGCAAAGGCGGTGGTCATACCACAGAAAGGGCAGGGCAAGCCGGTTAGCATCTTGAATATACAGGGCAGCAATAATAGGTGTTCATGGGTACCGGCGCCACTGGGGTCAGGATTAAGCAGCTTGGCCACTACTAAGATGGCGCCAGCTCCAAAGATAGCTCCTACTGCCTCGCGACGCTCCTTACTCCACCATGAACCAGGCAGCGTCGCCGACTGGGTTGTGACTGGCCGAGCTTCGGACATAGTCTCAATTGTCTGGCTGCCAGAGTAACGCTGGGAGTATAGTGCTGCTTGCCGGGATTGCCCTGATTTACCTAATCTTAGGATTGTCCCAGGTCACGCTGTCCGCTTCGTGCCAAATTTCCATGACCTGCCAATGAATGATGTCATTTCACTGTAATAAACATAATGGTGCCGGGGGCGGGACTCGAACCCGCACGGGCCGTGAAGCCCCTAGGATTTTAAGTCCCATGCGTCTGCCAATTCCGCCACCCCGGCACCGACTGAATTCTATCACATTATCGCCCGGCTTGTCCACGCATCCGGGCTGCGCTCACTGGCCCAGTTGGCACCCAGCACTCACTCCGGCTCGCCCAGCCGCTCCAGCACTTCCCGCAGATAGGGGCGGAGGTCAGGCTCCAGATAATCAAAATTCACACCCCGGTCGGTGATCTCCCAAAAGTCAGGACGGGTGACGCTCAGCAACTCCCTGCCCAGGCGCACTAACTCCTGGCCGTCAACGGGTCGCAGGACCTCTTCCAGTTGCTTTTGCAATGAGTCGGCACCTTCGGAAAGGTAGAATGCGGCCAGGGCCAGCCACATCTTATGTACCCCGGGCAGAGCTCGCTGATGACCTCGCCGTTGCAGTACATGGGCCAGAGATACCAACGAGCCTAGAATATCGGATGCCCGCGGACACTTCTGCTGGTATGCGACCTGGTTGAGTACCTTTAAGTCATAGGCCACAGTCTCGGCGATGAAGGTCAGCCCCTGCTCTTCGGCCAGCCGGGCGTAGTAGCATAAATGATGGCTAATGCGCAACGCCAGCTCCGGCCACGGCATTATCAACTCCTCCGCCAGCCGCCGGTACTGGTCCAGTACATTATAGATGACCCGTTTTTGCCGGGCATTTATCGCTTCCCGCAGGAAGGTATTAAAGTATTTCACCACCAGTTCTATGACCGGCTGGTCGCCACTCTCCAGGCCCTGTTCCCCAATGTGGCGCGCACTTACTGCCACTGCGGTCGCCACTCCCCCAAACCCCACCATGGCCCCTCTAAGTATGGTGTGGAGCTGGCGGAGAATCTTGACCTCCACCCATTCGCGTCCATTCTCAATGAGACTTACATATTCACGCGATGGCCCCAGAAAGATGCCTCTCTCCACTGTGAACCACTGATCGGATTGGCGGGGCTTTTCACCAAGATAGCGGGCCGAGATATCCTGCAGTGCCCAGATGCTGCTGAGGGCTACACTGCTGTCGTTCATCCGCAGCGAACCGTTGGCGATATCGGTAATCTGCTCCAGGCTCTGGCTAAATCGCAGTTTCGTGATCCGATTGGTACCGCCTGAACGGCCACTTAGCTGGAGGCTGCCTATCGCTCGTGACTGTATTTTGCTAATGATATTGTTGGGCTGGAGAAAGTCAAACACGAAGAACAAATAGGGAATCAGCGAGACCAGACAGGCAGTCATCAGAACAAAACAGACCAGAATCCCAGTGCACGGAGTATAGTCGGGCTTTATGGTGTGGGCCACATAGAAGCAATAAATAATGCTAAAGATGAAAACGCCCAGTAGGAGCATGTTAACCCTGGCCGCGGCAAACAGGTCAATCAGCTTGGGGGTGTAGCGGTTGGCAGTCATCTGAACGACAATCAGTACCAAGGTTATAGTGATAGTCACCAGCGTGGCCAGGGTGGTAGCAATAGCGGTCAGGGTATAACGGGCGGTGGCTGGATCAGGCTTCAGTACACACTGCAGATAACCCGGGGCGCCCGGCTGCCGGCCCAGGTCAATGACATGCATTACCGAAAACAGGATTACTGCCGCCATCACCACCAGAATGGCCGTCATCGTAGCCACTTGTTGGATGCGCGACGAGCGTGTTCTCATTGCCTCATCCTCACCTTGTCAAATAAAAGCACGCGGCACTGCTGCTAACAGTTCGCCGCGCGCCCCTGATTATCCTGCCCTGTCTGTGCAGATGCCAACAAGCTTAGATATTGACCAAAAGAATGGAGGCGGCGGCCGGAATCGAACCGGCGAATAGCGGTTTTGCAGACCGCTGCCTTAACCACTTGGCTACGCCGCCTCCATAATCAGGTTAGGGCGGGCCGGTCGGACCCGACCCGCCCCTAACAGTGGAGCGGAAGAGGGGATTTGAACCCCCGACCTTCTGCTTGGCAAGCAGGCGCTCTACCAACTGAGCTACTTCCGCATTTTTAAGCCATTAGCAACAACAGCTGTTAGCAACGACAGCCATTAGCAACGACAGATTTTAACTACAACACATTTTAGCAATAACGTCCTGCCGTTGCTGCCCTTGCTGCCGTTGCTGCCCTTGCTGTCCTTGCTGCCCTTGCTGCCCTTGCTGCCGTTGCTGTCCTTGCTGTCCTTGCTGCCCTTGCTGCCCTTGCTGCCGTTGCTGTCCTTGCTGTCCTTGCTGCCCTTGCTGCCGTTGCTGTCCTTGCTGTCCTTGCTGTCCTTGCTGCCCTTGCTGCCCTTGCTGTAGGAGCAGCGTCCTCGCCGCGCTTGCCCGTGGCACGGGCTTCCAGCCCCTGAAAACTGTCCATATACACCGGCAGGATGCCTGGGCCACCAAAAATTATCTGGAGCGGGAAACGGGGATCGAACCCGCGACCCTCAGCTTGGGAAGCTGATGCTCTACCGACTGAGCTATTCCCGCACTTTCAAGCTATTAGCAACAGCAGCTATTAGCGATAAGATATTGTCGTAGTTGCCGTTGCTGCTGTTGCTGCCGTTATGCTGCTGTTCACTGCCGTTAAACTGGCCTTAAACTGGTGGGCGGTGCAGGACTTGAACCTGCGGCCTCTACCGTGTGAAGGTAGCGCTCTCCCACCTGAGCTAACCGCCCAATTCACTTAGACTTGGTGCCGAGGGCGGGATTCGAACCCGCACGAGCCTTGCGGCCACTAGCCCCTCAAGCTAGCGTGTCTGCCAATTCCACCACCTCGGCAGTCATAAAATAATATACCACACCGCAGGTTCCAAGTCAAGCATATGCTATCCGCCGCAACGGGCGGTCCGGGAAGGTGCTCTGGTCTTTTTGCTGAACTTCATTAATGGTAGTTATGTTGTGCCAGTTACCACCGCGTATCAAATCCATCTCCGACGGCCCGCGCCAGAGGACGGGAGGCTCGTTTATGCTAAGTATAGACCAATTCAAGCTGGCACCGATGCCAGAAATTGTTTTTGGCAATGGCACTATTGCCAATTTGGCTGACTATGTCGCTGGGCTGGGTGAATGTCCGCTGCTGGTAGTTGGCCGTGGCTCCCTGCGCCGGTCCGGTCAGTTGGATGAGATAATCAGTAACCTTGCGGCCAGCGACCTTCAAGTTACTGTTTTTGAGGGCGTAGAACCAGAACCGATACTGAGCACGGTAGAACAGGGGCGCCAGGTCTTGCGGGAAAACAACTGCGATGTGGTGATTGCTATCGGCGGGGGCAGCGTTATGGATGTGGGCAAGGCCATCGCCGCCTTAGCCCATGAGCCGGGCCGCATCCCTGAGTATCACCGGGGGCGAGAGATCACCGCTGAGCCGCTACCCATCATTGCGGTTCCTACTACCTCGGGCACCGGCTCGGAGGTCACTCCCGTATCAGTACTTACTGACCCGGAGCGGTCACTGAAAGCCAGTATTCACGATGACCGGCTCCTGCCCCGCCTGGCCTTGGTAGACCCGCAACTCACCCTCACCTTACCACCCCGCGCTACCGCCGACGCGGGCCTGGATGCTTTCGTCCAGGCGTTGGAATCCTACACCTCCACGGGGGCCAATTTCCTGACCGACTTGTGGGCCATGGAAGCTATCCAGCGCCTGGGGTCATCGCTTCGTCAGGCCTACTATCACGGGGACGATCTAAAGGCCCGCGAAAATATGAGCCTGGGCAGCTTGCTGGCCGGTATGGCTCTGGCCAGCGCGCGGTTGGGCCTGGTGCATGGACTGGCCCATCCGATCGGCTACGCCTACGACCTGGCCCACGGGCACGCCTGTGGCATGCTTATGCCCTATGTGATGAAATATAATATGGAAGTTAGCCAGACAAAGTATGCAACCGCCGCACGAGTGCTGGGAATCAGCGATGCTTCGGACGATGGTGCGGCAGCGCAGGCGTTACACGACTGGGTCAGTGAACTGACTGAGGAACTGGGAGTCAGCGCGTCGCTGGGCGAGGTAGGTGCCAGCGAGGATGACTTTGACCAGATTATCGCCGCAGCGATGAAGTCCGGCTCTACAGCTCACAACTCCCGGCCAGTAACCGAGGCCGACCTGCGTGAGTTCCTCCAGGAGATGTTATAAATAGACTGCATAGGAGCGGCATTCCTGCCGCGATTTTATCGGGACAATAATATCCCTCCTACGATTCAGTAGTCATACAAAGGAGATTAAGGCAGTGGAAAAAGTCAATGAGCATGAGTGTGAATTCCGTTTCGGCGACCATGGGCCGAAGTATCTGATGCGGGGGCCGAAGTTTGAATGGGGCGTGATTGTCCTCCAGCCCAGCCAGGAGTTAGGCGCTCATAAGCACGCGGAAGTAGAAGAAACCTTCTACTTTGAGGCCGGAACGCCGCTGATGGTAGTGGATGAGGGCGAATACCGCGTCACCCCTGGTGATGTTTTTCGGCTGGAACCCGGCGAAGCCCATAACATCATCAACGACTCCAACGAGGATACCCGTATCATCTTTATCAAGTGCCCGTACGTGCCGGGTGACAAAATAGCGATTGAATAGGTGGCTGAGCAGTGAATTCTTCTCATTTGCAGCAATTGCACCAGTCCATCCACAGTCTACTGGATAGCCACGAAGCCTGTAGCTGCGGCCGAGTCCATGCCGTGCCCATTCAGCAAGTGCTGATTGACAACGGGGTCATTGGCCAGATTCCGGAAGTTCTGGACCAATTGGGACTAACCGGGCAGTGTCTACTAGTCGCCGACCCGATTACCTACGAAGTAGTGGGTGAGCAGGTCAAACATCTTCTGGACCAAGATGGCCGGACCGCCGATACCCTGATACTTCATCCCGAGACCGGTGACCAGAAGGTAGAGCCGACGGAGAAAGCTACCGATGAGGTAGTTGGGCAGGCCAACGGTGCTGACTATTTGATTGCCGTCGGCAGCGGGACCATAAATGACATTGTTAAGCTGGCGGCTACCCGCCTGGACGTCCCCTACCTGGTCGTGGGTACTGCCCCCTCAATGACCGGTTACTCTTCGGCCCTGGCGGCCATGCTCCGTGGGCCTATTAAGGTAGCGCTGGACGCGGTACCTCCCGTGGCGATCATCGCTGATATTGACATTCTCAAAGCCGCTCCCCCACTTATGGCCGCCGCCGGGGTCAGTGACCTAATCTCCCGCTCCCTGAGCAGCACCGATTGGAAAATGTCCAACATACTCCTGGACACCTACTACTGCGACGTCCCCGTCTCAGTCTTCACCGAGGCGGACCAATACTGCCGCAAGCACGCTGCGGAGATCAAAAAGCGTCAGCCAGCGGCCATTGCCGTGTTGACCGCGGCGCTGATACTGGCCGGCATGTCCATAACCATGGCCCAGACATCGTCACCCGGCTCAGGCGGTGGGCACATGATTTCCCACTACTGGGATATGACCGCGCCGGCCCGAGGTCGCCAGCGGGGCTCCCACGGTTGCCAGGTAGGGGTTGGCGATCTGATATGCTTCACCCTCTACGAGAAGTTGCTCCCCCATCTGAGCCAAATAGACACAGACCATATCCTCGCTCACCGCTACAGCCGCGACCAAACTAATCGCATCATTATTGAGCATTTCACTCCGCTGATTGGGTCCGAAGGGGCAGCCGCGCTGGTGGAGGAAAGTACCATCAAAATACTGGATGAAGAAACCCTGCGACGCGCACTGGGCATAATCAAGCAGGACCCAAGTGCTTTCTGGGCGCAACTGGACCCGCTGTTTACCTCTCCCGCCGAGGTCAAACAGCTCCTGGGCACTGCGGGAGCACCGCTCACCATACACCAGTTAGGTATTGCCCCTGATGAGCTGACTAACGCTTACTACTATGCCCGATACATCCGCGGGCGCTACACGGTCCTGGATCTGGCCTACGACCTGGGCCTGTTGGAGGACCTGCGCGACGAAGTCCTGGCAGACAGCGGGGTACACGGGTGATGCAGGCGGCGGCACCACTTTTTGGAGAGGCGACCGGTTACCGGTCCATCACCGTCAACTGGGTGCCGCTTGTATCAATTTGCGCCGGGCCTGTCGGAAAGTGTGGGGATTGAGCTCGTAATCATCAAAGTCATGGATAACCATAGCAGCAATTGAACGAGCCTGCTCCGGATTCACTTCAGCAAGCCTTCGCAGTAGCTCATAGTCCTCAATGCCATCACGCATGGCCTCGAACCGGATGGAGTCCAGCGGCTCACTGTTGCCTGGATAGACGATACAGTTGTCTCCTGCTGGCATCAAGCTGTCAGAGGTAAAAGGCTGTTCCACACCCACAAATGGCGGAACCCCTGCCCACTGGTTGTATCCCCAGTGCAGATAGCCGCTGGCATCATAATAGAAGTTCAGCCAGTGCAGCAGGCGAGTCTTGATGAGGTGGTAGTCAAGGTACCGGGTGGCATAGCTCCCCGCAGCTTGAAAGTTATCTCCTTTCCGTAGTATGCACGTGTAGAACCAAAGCTCGTTCCCGGCTGCCACCCGCGACCGGTAAAAGTCATTGGCCTTATGCCAGTCCTGCACCTTTGGTACCCAGATGTCCAGATCATCAGTCAGGTCATGGCACATAATGGCATCTATGGTCCGTAGACGCGGAGCGTACCGCTTTACCGCGGCGCTCAGTCGGTTGTAGCTGGCGGCGTTGAGCTCTATTGGTTCATCTGCCAGGTGCTGGAAGTAAATATTAATCCACCCTCGCTGCACCAGATGCGCCTGAAGAGCGGGCAGAAACTCGGCTAAAAACGCATTGGCCTGCTTGCTGCCTACAGTTGCCTGTTCCCTGATCAGGCCTGCTCCCTGGGGGCGGAAGGTGGTAATGACGAAATCCGGAGCGCCATAAAAGCCGCCCGGGCCCCGCGTCCCCAGATGCTCTCCTTCAATGTAACCGATGACCCCTTCACGCTTAAACAGCTCCACAAAGCGGTCAAGGCGAGTGAAGTCCAAACCCAGCCGGCCATTGTCATTGCGGAAGTCAATTAGCTCAAAGATAGGCGTGAGCAGGACATTCTGGCGGTGGGCGGCCAGGTTACGCGCATAGGCGACCAGCAGGTCCCAGTAC
>JALGTV010000051.1 GCA_029821215.1 Candidatus Zipacnadia bacterium
CTTGGCTGCCTTTTCCAGTTCGTCAACAGAATCTATCCCTAACTGGTCGTACACCAGTGCAACCGTTCGGGGCCCCAGGCCAGATACCCTCAGCATTTCCAAAATGCCGTCGGGTACTTATCACGAAGCTGACGGTGGTAGGTCATCTGGCCTGTCTGTCTCCAGCGGATACAGCACATGCCCAGTTAGCCAGTGTTTTTTCTTTAAGACGGTAATGAGTAAAATAGCCGCGCTTTTCGGGTATCACCAAATCGGCATCCTGCAGTATCCGCAAGTGTTGAGTGACTGCTCCCTGGCTGATATTCAGCCGAGTTCACCCTCGATACAATCTACATACAGGACTTGTAAAAAGTAAAAGCCACGCCAACCTCGCCCCCATTACCAGACTTCTTAGTGAGATCGCCAACTTATCCGCTCCCGATGGCGGATTCGGCCTATCAGTTGATTTGGTGATGAAGAACTTGAATGCTGTGATGAGTGGCAATAAATGGTATGTAATCTCTAACTCAATGCTTGTTAACTATCGGGAAACCACAGTGGACCTAAATTAATGTAATTGAGGGTAATACCTTGTGCGGAAGGCTATTGAGGGGGCTTGACAAGTTTTGCAGTTTAGTAATGAGTAAACGCTTACGGAACCCTTTACGAAGCCGGTAGGAATATGAACCGCGAACAGCCTAACTTACAAACTGTCGCCGAAATGGTAGGAGTGTCTATCACTACCGTCCATCGCGCACTGAACGATAAAGGTGAAATCAGCTCTGCTACCCGCGAGAAGATCCTTGAAGCTGCTCAGAAGCTCAATTATCGCCCTAACGCTGCTGCCCAACGTCTGGCCCGCCGCCACAATAACCTTATCGGGGTAATCACTGACATATTGGCCGACCCTTTTCAATATGGTCTGCAGGGCATCAGGTGTCATGCTGTTATGCAAAAGCTTCACAGCCTGGGATACGAACCCTTGCTGTAGACGGCTGATCCCAGCAGCGATTGGGATGAAATCATCTACGATGCAGCCCTGAGTCACCGGGTGGACGGGGTGTTACTGACCTGTGGTAATATGTCTGAGATCGGTCGCCTGTGGGACCTACCCAAGGCAGGAGTGCCAGTGATAAGCATAGATGACAGCCACCAGTTTCCGGGGGTGGGGACTGACCGCCAGCAGGGCTTTTATGATCTGACCCGCCACTTGATAGAGTTAGGACACCGACAGATAGCCTATGTGGAACTGGCAATTCAGTATCCCAGTGCGACGGCCCGCCTGGCTGGAATTGAGGAGGCGCTCCGCGGAGTCACTACAAAAATTAGTCTGCAGCGGGTAAAAATAGCAGAATATGGCACGGTACAGAAGGAGGCAGAGGCAGGCGCTAAGACCGCGGAGCAATTCCTTCAGTGGAAGGCTCGGCCTACCGCTGTGCTACAGCGACTGCGTCGCCATCGGATTTATGCATTAGCTCAGCCGAGCCGGCTTGACTGTGCCCCAGGATGTGGCAGTGGTAGGCTTTGATGGAATACCCGAAGGAGAATACTGTATACCGCCCCTAACTACTGTGACCCAACCTATAAAAGAAGTGGCTGGGCGTGCAGTGGAAATGTTACTGGAACAGGCAACAGGGCAGACTCAAAGCAGTGGAAGCAGCTGGAAGCACATACCTGGCTCCCTGATCATACGCCAATCATGTGAATACCGGGCTGGTCAAAATCCCCAGGATTTCTCCTCCTGAGTAGTATAGGAGAGAAAACCTGTTTATATAGGCGTTATTTAGCAGTTAATAATCCCAACTCATACGAAGGAGGAAGTGAAGACTATGATTAAGAAGGCAAAAGGATTCACGCTAATAGAATTGCTGGTGGTGATAGCGATAATCGCTATCCTGGCGGCAATTCTGTTCCCGGTGTTTGCCCGAGCGAAGGCCAAGGCCCAGCAGACCAGTTGTCTGTCCAACGTCAAGCAACTGGGACTGGCCATTTTGATGTACGCCAGTGACTACAGTGGGCATGCCCCAAAAGGAAATGGGTTTTCAGATGACTGTCACTACATCAACGGCGTTGACGCGGAGCTCTGGCCTATGTGAAGAACGCCGGGATATACGCCTGCCCTGGTGTAGAAACCACGAGCGTACACGATATTCCCAGTGTTGATAATTACAGTTACTACCCGATTCCCTATACTGGATATAAAGGTAACGGGGTCATCTTTTATTACAAGGGACAAAGTATTGGTGCGGTATTGGACAGTGTTCCCAACCCTTCGCTCGTCATTATGATGAGTGACCAGGGCTACAATGACAGAACTATGCACTACCACCCAACTTGGGAGGTAGACCACTATGATGGTTGGTTTATCTTCTGGGATTTCATGCCTCTCCCTCCGGCCGACCCGGCGCCTGACCCGCCGCACCAGGGGGGGCTCAATGCAGTGTATGTTGATGGGCATGCCGGATGGTACAGAAATGGTACGCTCATCCCCGAGAATCTGGCGGTGGTAGACATCGGTGGCGAGTGGCATGCCTCGTTCTGAAACGTCGGCTGTATTGCGTCCAGCATAGTGATCACTGGCAGGGTCACGCAGGCTGGATTGGATGATTTTAGGGGAATCAATTTCGCCCTTAGCCGCCCGTTTTGCTTCGGGCGGCTAAGGGCTAAGATATGTTGAACCAGGCTACCCAGTTTCCTGACGCCTGGGAAGCTATCCCCAGTAATATTGGACAGTACAGAAAAGGAGGAGTTCTTCATGCACGAGTACAGTTACATCCTTCTCATTCTTGGGTTGTTAGTATTCTCAGAGTTTTCCTGCGGCTGGACAATGCAGGTTGACTTTTCCACAGTGCAATCCGTCATTAGCACCCAGGCTATGGATGGAAGTTATGGCGAACTGGATCCCCAGACAGTATCACTGGAGCACGGAATGCTTCGGCTGTCAGCCAAAAACGAACCCTGGGGAGCGCCGACGGAGACTTTTCTGTATAAGGAACTACAGGGCATTGACATCGGCGGGGATTGGACCATCGGGACGTGTTTAACCTTCCGCAGTGAATTTCTTCTGCAACAGGCAGGAATTTTCGTCGGCAACAAGAACAAACATCTGCGTCTGGTTGTAGGCAGGCTACAACAAGAGGGAAGTCCCTTCAATGCAGGTTTGTATGGCTATGACGGTCGCATTGCCAAAGCTGCGTTGCCAGAATACCGAGTCGGGGATGCTATCTGGCTCCAGTTGGTACGGCTCAACGATAAGGTCTGGGGCTTCTATAGCCTGGATGGAGAGAATTTTACCCCGGTCGGCTACCTTCCAGTAGAAGAGGAAGGAGTAGTCGCCACTGCGGGATTGTGCTTTGTCGACCCCAATAAGTATAACCGGCAGACGCGCGTCCAGCCCGGGGTAGCCCAAAACGGCGTGGCGCATTCTCGTTTTTTTAGGGCTAGTGCCGGAGCCGAGCCAAAACTGTTAGCTACTCTGCCGAAAGTTTACGTGCGGGTCAGATTGCTGGACGTCACCCCCAATGACCACCCAGTAAAAGTAGCCGGAACCCTCTATGCGAGGGAGCATGAGCGGCTTTTCCGCTTCGGGTTGACCAAGGATGGTCAGGTGCGGCAGTTCGATACGGACTGGCACGGGTCCGTCCACTGGGCCGAAATTTCCGAAGATGAAGGCCTCAAAGTGGGTGAGTCCACCGCGTGGTCGGACTGGTCGAATATGTTTGTCTCCCCCGAGCCACAGATGACGCTAGGGTTAGCTTTCTGGGAAGATGGGTACCCGCCGGCCAAGGTTAGACGCGCCGATTCCGGTAACGTTCAGCAGATTTCTGTTGAGGTGGATTTCGCTAGCGCTCCCAGCGACAGGGCAATTGTGAAAACGATTTCCTATCAAGCTCACCACCACACCCTCGGATTGTATCTACGTGATCTCCAGCGGCCGTTCACGGTATGGGGCCCTAAAATCTGCACGTTACGTCAAAATGCCAAGGACCGGCTACAGGTGTACACCGAGCGGGGAGCCCAGCCCTTCCCCCTCGCGCAGAGGTTCGTCATTACGGGTGTCTATTCACATGGTTATCATGGTGACCTTCTGGATCCGGAAGCCTGCGCCGTGGAGGACCAGATCCAGCGATTGTTGGGCGTAAACCGCCTGCATATAACGACCATCAGTCCTTTGGAGCTGGAATTCGCCAAATTTGACGCCCCCGACCTGGAGGAACGTCTCACAGACCTGATCCGGGAGCGAAGTAATACCGGAGGATTGCTGGCCGGTATCGCCGATAAGTTTGCGCCCGAGCATCGCTGGAGCGACATCCCGGCGGGAGAAGTTTACGCAAAAGTGTGGGATGAGCCGCACCTTATCACAATTGACACTATTCGCGAGTCAGAGGAAGGCAAGACCCGCTTCAGAGAGTGGTTGCGGCAGCGGGGGGTTTCGCCACAGGAACTTGGCGCCCTGAGCTGGGAAGAAGTGGTCCCGATCAAACGCGACGAGGTGAAGACGCCGGAGCAGGCGCGCCTCTACTACCTGACGGTCTGGTTCCAGCAGGAAGAAGCTGCGGCAGTATTCGGTAGGTTCACCCAGGCGTTTCACGCGGTACACGGCGACCGCGTGATACTGGGGACCGACGTTTTTTATGCGGGCTTTACCCGCACGCCCGATTACTTTATAGAAAGCCGGACGGGAGCCTTCGACTGCCAGGTGCACCATTACGGCGGGGGCGACCGCGACCCAGTGGTGCCTCACGCAGACTTCTTCATCGCCGACATCTTGCGCAGCGCAAGCCAGTTCGGCCAGATGAAACCTGGAGTGCTTTGGTTCGTTTGCCGGATCAGCCAAGGCGAGGGCACTCTGCTCAGTGGCCTGACTGCCCTCGCCCACGGAATTACTCGTATCCATTACTACGGGTACGGTCCTATGTGGACAAGGTGGGAGTGGTTCAGCGGCGAGCATTATAAGGTTGACGCCTTCCTTGCTGCGCATACCATCAGCCAGATGGCATCTAAATACGAAAACTATCTGACTGAGGGGCGCTGCCCCCACGCACAGGTGGCCATGCTGCTAAGTCGCGGTGCGGAAATTTGGGATAACACACGTCTTTGCGAGCGGCGCATGATCCACGCCGCCCTATCGTGGGCAAACTATCCGGTGGATGTGGTCCCCGAGGAAGAAGTAGAGAATGGGCGACTCAATAACTACCGAGTACTTTATGTCTACGAACCGAACTTGTCAGCCAAGGCTCAGGAGGCAGTGGCCACGTGGGTACGACGGGGTGGAGTTCTTTACCTTGGGCCACAGGCTGCCACGCGGGATGAAATTAATCAGCCTCACGAGCTATTGGGTATATTGATAGGGCAGACCGGCACAACAAGTGAAGCGGCGTCGGAACCCTCGAGAGAGTTTAAGGTAATTGGCAATTTTGGAGAGGTCTGGACGACCAGTGACCGCTATTCGGAAATGAATGTTGAGGAATTAACGGTTTTGGATGAGGCGAAAGTAAGCCGAAGCGTGACCGGCAAGGACTTTAAATTTGCGGCTCTTGGAACGAAAGAAGTCATCAATATCCCTGGAAGCGAAGTGCTGGCCAGGTACAGCGATGGCAACGCCGCTATGGTGCTACTGCGAGTTGGCCAAGGCTGCGTAGTCAAGGTTGGGACGTGTCTGGGAGCTGCCTATGCGCGGAGTGCGAAGCCGCGTTTCAGTGACCGTCGCCGCGATGTTGAGATTCCGCCCTTTGGTACAAGCCGTATTGATCACTATTGGCGCCGAAAGTTTAATCCGCAAATCCACGATCTGCTACTTTATCCGCTCCAGATAGCCAAAGTCGCGCGCTCGGTAGAATGTAGCGTCCGGGGTATAGACAGTGGCCTATTCAGGCTGCGTGGTGGAAGAGGGGCTCTGCTGTTACTGGGTAACTGGACCACCGAGGATACCTCGCCACTGCAAGTACGGGTGAGGACAGGAAGACGCTATTCGCACGTTCGCACTTTCTCGGGTGCGCCGATCCAGGTGAAGTGGTACGGGGCGACTACTGCTGACCTTACTCTGGCTCTCGACACCATCGAGGCTGTCGAGTTCCTACCCTAATGTTACGACTCCATTACCTCTGTCTGCTTACTCAAGCCATTCTCCCTACAGCAGCACAGATTGAGTTTATTTAATAGTCTCTCTCGCCTTACCAAATGCCTACGATATTGGATATGGGCCAGGTCAAGGCACCGGCAGGTATGGATGGCCAGTCCTTCCTGCCAATGGCGCGGGGTGCGCAACAGACAATTCATGATGCCTTGCTCACCACCGGTGGGAGCATGGCACCTGGGTATGTCCGGAGCTGGCCATTCGTACTGATACTTACAAGTACCTGTGCCGGGGGGGCGGCCATACATCACGAGGGTCAGACAATGTTGGATACCCTGACCCTGTGCGCCCCCCAACAACCGGGGATTGCGGGCGATCTCAGACAGCGACTAGCGGAGTTTGTCGCCCGTATCCCCACGCGCCTAATTGCGGAATAGGGCCAGGAGATGACGTATCTTCGTACGGGAGCTGGGCTGACTGAGCTGTTCCACTAAGGAGCGTGATGAACTATGCTGCACTACAAGCCTAACGACGGCTACTTTGGCGACCCCATTCCTTTCTATTTTGGTGGAGAATACCACATCTTCTATCTGAAAGCCCCGCCGGAGCCGAAGCGGAAAAGCTCGTGGTGGACAGTGTGGTCACACATTATATCGAAGGATCTGCGCAACTGGGAGGAGTTGCCCGACGCCATTGCTCCTGATCCTGAAGGGCCGGATGCTATTGGTTGCTGGACCGGTTCGGTTATTGAAAAAGACGGCCGGTTTTACCTGTTCTACACCGGGTACAATCCGGAGAACAAAACTGCCCCCCAGACGATATGCCTGGCTACCAGTGATGATCTTATCAACTGGCAAAAAAGCCCGGCCAATCCCCTACTGGCGCCGGACAGGGACGTCTTTACGGCTGACTGGCGAGATCCCTACGTTTTCTGGAATCCCGAAGAAGAATGCTACTGGATGGCCATCACCACCCGATATAAGGACAAGCCAGTTATGACCGGCGGAGTAGTAGTGGTCGCTCGGTCGGCTGACCTGGCGGAGTGGGAGATAGAGGAAGTTCTCTACGCTCCGGGCAATATCTGGTACCCGGAGTGCACCGACATTTTCCCGATGGGGGATTACTGGTATCTGGTGTATTCTCCGGGACGCGCTGCTTACAACAAGGTGCGATACCGGATTGCCGACAGCCCCGCTGGGCCGTGGCGCACGGCGCGAACCGATTCGTTTGACTTTTCCCTTAACTATGCGGCTAAGACCGCCGGTCATGGTCAGGAGCGCTACTTGTTTGGTTGGATTCCTACTCGCCAGGGTGGGACGGACGAGGGGACCTGGGAGTGGGCAGGACACATGTCCTTGCCCCGCCAGTTAGTCCAGGAGCCTGACGGCACCTTGACCGTCCGCCTGCCGGACACATACGCGGATCTGTGTGGGGAAACACTGCTTGACACAGAGAATAGGCCTGTTCAACTTGCCGTCCGCTATGGTGTCTGGGAGGTGCAGCCGGATGGGTCCATTGCCTGTAGTGACCCAGTCTATGGCTTAGCTGATCTGCCGGTAGATGTTGATAATCTCGAGCTTAGAGCCACCGTGACAGTAGACGCACCCATAGCTCGAGCGGGTATCGTTTTTCGGGCTGAGGCCGGATTCCCTGGCTACAGTGTCAACCTGGATTTCCAGCGGCGCGAGGTGAGCCTGAGCAGCCATCCCGTGCCCCTGACCCCCATCGCGTTTCAGCCGGTGGATATCACCCTCCATCAAGATGTGCAATTGCGAGTCATCATTGAAGACGGCAT
>JALGTV010000301.1 GCA_029821215.1 Candidatus Zipacnadia bacterium
CAGTGCCAGGCCCACCAGGGTTAAACATAATAGCATCGCCGAGCGGCGCCGGCTGGAGGTCAAATACCTGCCCAGATGACCGCCAGCCGCCAGCCCCCCCATATACAAGGCCATCAGGATGCCGAGTTGATAAAAAAGCGAGCCCACCAGGACCTGGAAGCTGAATATCACCACCAGTTGCAGGCTCATTTCCACCAGGCCGGTGGCCGCCAGCGCTCCCGGAATCCCCCAGCGCCATACCGGCCTGTCCCGTCGCCGCCACAGGTATACACCTACCAGGCCCGCCAGAATCAACAATGCTCCCACGGCTGCCCCAATTGAGCGTAAGCTAAAGCTTATCTTCAAGCCTTCAGTACCGAACTGCCGCAGCCACAACTGTAACATATAATGGTAGGTGATGGGGCGAAAATCATCATTGACTGGCACCTCGGATACCCCAGACTCCCGCAATAATTGACGGGCAAACGGGACCATAATTGTCTTAATAAAATAGGGGGTGACGTACTTGGTCTGTATCTGTCGCTGTGAAAGTCGTGCGGCTAAGAGGCGGGCATCTTCACTTAGCACATCTGGCCGTTGGGCGGCCAGGTAATAGATGCGACCATCGGGCAGGGGCAGTGTCTGAGGGAACACCTGGCCCATTGCCTGCCACACACTGGCATGGAGCCACTGGCGCGGGCCACTTAGATGGGTCTGCGGGTAGGACAAATTCAGGCAGAATATACCGGTGGGTGTCAAGTGGGCTGCTGCCTGCTGGAATGCCTGGCGGGTGTAAAAGCGATTAGTGACTGCGGTGCGCGGGTCACCTACGTTGCTAATGATAACATCATACTTGTAGCGAGTTGCCCGCAAAAAAGCTAAGGCATCGGCATAGATGAGGTGGACACGCTTATCAGCCAATGGCTTTTGCAGTTGGGTAGGCAGGTGACGGCGGATAATTTTAATGGCCTGCTTATCCAGCTCCACGTAATCTATGATTTGCGGATCGTGCTTGAGAACCTCGCCGATGAGTCCACCTAATCCGCCCCCCATGATTAACACTCGCTGCGGTCTCGGATGCTGGAGTAGAACAATGTTGGCCAACTCTTCATTGGCCAGCTCATCTTCGGAGGTGAGCATCAGTAGCCCATCGTGGTAGACGCTGATTTGGGAATTATGTTGAGTTATGGCTATGTTTCCGTACCGAGTGTTGTACGAAGTTAGCAGCCTAAATCCTGGCCAGCGCCGCCCGCTGGTGAACTTTTCAAATTGGCCACCAACGGTAGAAAATAGGATTCCCCCAGCACCTACGGCAACAATTAGCGCTATGCACGCGAAAATGATTTTGCTGGCTCGGTGGAGCAGGCGGCTTGATACCAGCAGGGCGGCCAGAGCACTCAGGGCGCACAAAATAAGAATAATAGCAACCGTTTGGAACCGATCAGCTACCCAGAAATGGAATACTACACCACCAGCGATGGCCCCTACCGCTTCCAGAACATACACATAGGCGACGTTGGCCGTTCCTTGACCTGAAGCTTCACCCGTGGCCAGTTGGCAGCACAAAGCGAACTGAGCTCCGAGCAGCAGACATGCGGGCGCCAGCACCGCCGCCCCCAGGATGAGCATGCTGCCCGGATCAATTACCTCGCCGGGGAACATGGTGCGCTGGTCAAGTATTAGCGGTGGCCAAAGATTAGTCAGCCGGTCCATCAACCGCCCGGCCAGTGCCGTTCCGGCGGCTACCAGCAGTAACCAGTCAACCAGTATCAGGCCAATACACAGTTCATTGCCGAAGAAAGAAACCAGCAGCTCGCGGGTCAGCACTACCTGGAGCTCGCGGGTCAGCACTACCTGGAGCAGAAGGGCGGTCAGCCCGGTGACCACGATGGTGACGCCGATGGTACCTCGTCGGCTCAGCATCTGGTTACCCCCAGACACCTGGGATGTGGTGACCACAATACTGGCAGGCGCCGTTAGGCTTCAGATGATAGCCGAGAATTTCAAACCCATTGCGCTTGACCACTATCTCACCGCAACTGGGGCAATAGGTGGAGGCGATATCGGTGCCGGGCATATTGCCGACATACACGTAGTTGAGGCCCACTTCC
>JALGTV010000302.1 GCA_029821215.1 Candidatus Zipacnadia bacterium
GTCACCAGCATTTAATAATTATCCATTATCTTATTATCTTTATTATAGCTATAGTCCCGAACTGCGGTGAAGGGCATTAGGCTTTCGGCAGCAGTCTCCCCCATGAAAAAGCCCAAACTGCACATTCCCCAGTCTGCAGGAATCGTCGTCTACCCCCCGTTGCTCCGATAGGGACTATAGCTAATACCCGGACCTTTCCCGCAGGCAGACAATAAGGTAACTGCTGCCGAAAAGCGCCCAGCCCAATGAGTGGTGGCTATCATCTCCAGCTAACCACCACGCAGGACTATCCGCAATCGCTGCTCACCTCAGAAATTTGCTGTGTATATGCCGCTCCACCCACTGCCACTCGCAAGCGTAACCCCCAACATTTCTGGCCGGAGATTTGTTCCCCACCCTGATCCATACCCTACATACTTGGCATGACCATCAACGTAGCCACAATTGTGGCCCCAATTATGGGGCCCGGGCCACGAGCTGTCTATCTGCCAAAACTCACTGTACTCCCCAGGGGTTCCCGTGCTCCTTGGGGAAAACTGTGCGTACTGGTGTATCCAGGGCCAGTTGGCGCCCATCATGTCATAGAACATGATGATTTGGGAGGGGTTGGGGATCGCATCCAAACTTACACCAACACCGTACGCTTGCCCACCTGAGCCTACCACGTCGCGGCACATGATAACTCCGTTGGCACTGTAGTCACAGCCGTTAAATGGACCACCACCCTGCTCGTAGCCCGCTATACTAATTGCTGACGGGCACCTAACCGTCTGAATGAAGTGGGGATCCCAAGCGCCTGGGGCTAGGTATGGCCATAGTAACATAGTCCAGGTGCGGTTGCTGTTGACATACCAGCTATCGAGACAGGAAGGTGCCGTATCGTCAGCGTCGCTAGCATACATCAACGCTGCGAGGGTTAACTGCTTGATATTGTTCAGGCACACGGTCTGCTGGGCCTTGGCCTTCGCGCGGGCAAACACCGGGAACAGAATTGCCGCCAGGATAGCGATTATCGCTATCACCACCAACAACTCAATCAATGTAAATCCTGAATTGTGTTTAGTCCTGTACATCATTTTCACCTCTCGACAGTTTTGTTTGCTGATACAACCCTTCCCCTACTCACTGTACCTTTCCCTACAGCTGGCTACGCTGGGCCGCCGGCTACAAAACCGGTAGCCTTGGTTGTGCTCACCTCCTTTAGCCTCTCACGGTACCAAACCGGGAGTATGAAGTATAAGATACCACCATCAATCCGCCTGAGACGGATAAAAAATCCACGTCCAGATTCAGACGCGGATGATAAATACTAACCACGTTATAGAAATACTAACCACGTTATAGATGCCGGTTTCTACCGGCTGTGACCCACCACTATTGGAGAGAGAGAGAATCATATAATTGTCATCCTATCCTTCTAAGATTAGGAGCCGGACCAGCATGTTCCAACGAACCATTGATTAACTTAACATTATCATTATTATTAAACCACACTGCTAAATTATTGTCAAGTGCCTTTTTAACTTCAGCTTGTTGCGAAATCGGGAGCGTGGTGGTTGGATGAGCGAGTAGTGGTGGTATTCTCGGTGACTTGGCGCCGGCGCCCCACGCCGCGTCCGGATCGATTATCGGCTTGCTGCTGCCGTTGCGCTGCAACTCGCAGATCAACGGGGCGTAGCTCTTAATCTGAAAGTTACCTTTTTATTTTATTATAGCACAGGCGGGCCTTGCTGTCAGCAGGCAAATGTGATAGAAGTATAGGTAGCAGTTGAACCATTATTCTGTAGCAGTGGTAATTGAGCTTATGCAAGGCGAACACAGCAAGCAAAGCAGCTTCTTTGGCATGATCTATTAAGAGTTGATCCCCGCTGACCATCTGCTGGGTAAACTGACGGCAGCAGTAGATTTCAGCTCCGTCTCCCATTTAGTCGGCGACTGCTACTATCCTGACAACAGTCAGCCCTCCTGGGACCCGCTGGTATTATTCAGGGTTGTATTTCTCCAGTTTCTCTACGAGTTGTCAGATCGCGAGATCGAAGAGCAGGTCAATCTGTAACTGGCCTGCAAGTCGCCGACGCGCCATAGCCGCTATGGCGACGGCGCGTGGTTTGCCGGACTGGGTCCGGAAGAGCATGCTCCCGACCACTCCACATTATGCCGCTTCCGCAGTCGACTGGGAGCCGAGAAGTTCCAGCAGATATTTAATGAGATCATCACCCAGGCCCGTGACGTGGGATTGGTCAGCGATAAATGCTTTTCTTGAGTATGTGAAAGAGGGATGAGTAACCCGATGTCCCTAAGACTGCCAGTGGGCATCGGGTTACTTGCTGCTTGGGACAGCTTGCTTAGGCTCTAAGTTCGGTGCGGTTGTCCCAGATTTTCTGGAAGGTCGCCAGAATTAGGTCCATATCCTCTCGTGGACCCAGGAAGTTAGCATGGTAAAGGCTGAGGGCCTTGTGTTTCCAGATATACTCGCAATTA